>DATBCR010000371.1:0-4460 GCA_036270375.1 Pseudonocardiaceae bacterium
TCTGCCGCGAACTGGTGCCACTCGATGCGGAACATGTCGTCTACCGTCGACTCGATGTCCTGGATCATGCAGTAGTCGGTTTCATGTGGGAGTTCTGATTTGTGACAGGATGAACACCGCGCGTGCTCACGATCGGGCCTAGTCAAGCCAGACCCCGCTGGCCGGCGCTGCCCGGAAGGGCGGTGCCGGCCGGCCGGCCTTTCGCCCGGGTTGGTGCGCTGGTATCACGGGGGGTGTGGTGCTCACGGGAGCCACGGTGGGGGCGCTGGCCGGCTGGGTCGTGCTGCTCGTGCTCCTGGTGCTGCGACGGCCGGCGGGTACGGACGGCACAGGGGACGAACCGCCCGCCGTGGTCAACTTTCTTGTCAATCGCTGCGATGCGACTCGGGTCGGCTATCCCGCCACCGTGCTCGATCTGGCCGCTCGCGGGTATCTCACCGTCGTCGAGCGGGCGCCCGGGGAGTTGTGGTGCGGTGGGCCGCGCGGCGCGGTGGACGCCGCGCCGCTGCACCGGATCGACGCGCACGTGCTCACCCAGGTCGGCGATCGACTGTCCGGAGTGGACGGTGCGCCGTTCGCCGCGTTGGCGGGCGCCCAGTCCGGTGTGCCGGAAAGCGTGTGGTGGCAGCCGTTTCACCGGTTGGTCCGGATCGAGGCGCGGGAACGCGGGCTTGCCGTGCGCCGGCTGTCGGTGCTGTCGCGGTTGGTGCTGCTGGCAACCGCCGTGCTGGTCGGACTGCTCGCGGTTCGGGCGGCGCACGCCTACGGTGCGAACGCGCCGGGCACCACCGGCTGGGTGGCGTTCGTCGTGTTCCCGATCGTCGTGTTCGGTGTCGCCGCCGGTGACAAGGCGACCCGCGCCGGTCGGCGTCTTGCCCGGCAGTGGCGTCGGGCCCGGGACGCCTACCTGGTCGGTCCTGGCGATCCGGACCTGGCCAAAGCCGCCTTCGCTGTCGCGCTCGACATTCCCCATCCGGCCACCCAGGGCTACCACAAGTCCGGCGCACAGCCGTCCGATGCCTGGTCGTCGTTCGGCGGGAACTGGCGGCTGGTGCCGATCAGCGGCAGCCCGCAGCGGATCCGCCGGCCGCCGGTGGTGTCGCCGATCCTCGGCAGCCTCGCGACCTTCAATCTCGTCGTGCTGTCTCTCGTCGCCCACTTGGGAACGGTCCTGGTGTGGCTGGCGCTGGGCACCGCCGCGCTCTGGTCGATCGCGATCGTGCGCACCGTGATGTGGCTGTCGCAGCGGGCGGTGACGCCGCCGGTGGTCGAGTTCGACGGCCAGTTGATCGCGCGCTGGCAGGTCGAGGAGGGCGACGAGAACACCACCATCGTGCACTACGGCGCCATCGACGACGGCATCACGGCGTGGACATTCGTGCTCAGTTCCCTTATACACCAACGGCTACCGATCGGCAGTTCGGTGCACGTGCGGGCCAATCCCCGTCGCGGCACGCTGGTGGAGCTGTGGGTGCACGGCACGCCGACGGCACCCGCGCGGCTGGCACCCGTCCTGGCGGCGAATCCGACCCTGCTTGCGATGCCGGTCGGCGCGCCGCTGCCACCGGTCACGCCGGCCGACCTGTTCAGCGACGCCGACGTGGCACGGGCGCTCGGCCGGGACGTGCGGGCCACCCGCAGGCGCCCGAACTCCGTGTCGTACGTGGGCGGCGGCGTGCGGTTGCAGTGCCTGGTGTACGACGGTCCGGCGCTGGCGGGCGTCGCGGTGCTCGGCGGCGCGATGATCGGCGCGATCGGCACCCCGGTGCCGGAGTTCGGCATGGGGGCGACCATGGTTCGGCAGCGGTCGCTGATGCTGCGCATCGGACCGGTGTCCTCGGTCCAGCTCAGCCTGCGCGGACTGCCGGCCCGCGAGTCGGGGCCCGCGTTGATCGCGTTGGGGCACATCGCGTTGGCCAATCTGACGAACGCGAAGGCAGTGCCGCCCACGACACAGTGATCGGTCAATTTTGACTCGAAATCGTGCGATGCGGGAGCTTTGACCCGGACGTCGATCGCAGCGGTCGCGACACGCGGGAGGGCACAGTGCGGCACACCGGATCCCGGCAGGCACGCCCAACGACATCGTCCCGGCGGCGGCGCGCCGCCGGACTGGCCGCATCGGCCGTCCTACTCGGCGTCGGTGTGGTGGGCATCAGCGCTCAGACGGCGGTCGCGGCGCCGCGACCCACGATCGCCAAACCCACTGTGGTGTACCGAAACCTGCGGCTGGTCGACGGTGACACCGCGACGGTCTTCTCCAACGGGCTTGCCGAGGTGTTCCGGCCCGGCCAGGCGGCGGTCGAGTACCGGATGGTCCCGTTGGTCCCGTCCGGCACCGACAACGCGGCTACCGCCAGCGTGTTGCCCGCCGCGCCGCAGGTGGCGTTCGACCTGGCCAAGGCCCCTGCCGTGCCGTTCGTGCACGACCAGGTGCAGGTGGTGCTCGCGCCGGACGTGCGGGCCACCAGCGCGCAGACACCGGACTACACCACGAACACGACGTTCAACAAGCAGCTCGCCGACATGGGCGTGACCAGCATGAACCAGGTGTTCGGCGGCATGACCGCGTCGAACGACACCGCTGTCGACCTGTCCCGGGTCTACACGATGCACGTCACCGACATGCCGGCGGCGCTGGCCGCGCTCAGCGCCTCCCCCGAGGTCTCCTACGCCGAACCGGACTGGATCACGTCCACCTTGAACACCACCCCGATACCGATGCCGGCGAACACCGCGAACCGCCCGGCGGCGACCACCGGCCAGGCACTGCCGACGAATGTCGGGCTGCGGACCAGCGCCCAGTCGTTGCTCAACAGCACGGCGACGGACTGGGTGCCGGCGTACCAGGGTCTGGCTTCAGCCTTCCACCAGCTGCCCGGCACCGGCACGGTGATCACCGACGTGTCGCTAGGCGATCTCACCTCGGCCGGTGTGCCCAAGAACGACCCGTGCACGCAGTTCGTGGCCGCGTTCGGGCCGACCACCGTCATCAAGGGCGGCCAGCGTTTCCTTGACCTGCCGTCGATGCCGCTGATTCCGACGTGGACGGCCAACGCCAAGGCCAAGCTCGACCCGACCGGCGAGACCTGTGGCGTCGACCCGTTCGACGCCGAGATCGACCTCGACTTCGCGATGATGGCGCCACTGCCGCACGACCTGCAGCGGCCGGACGCGCTCGGCGCCGGCCTGACCGACCTGCTCGGCATCGCGCCCGGCGCCAAGTACCGGCTGGTCGTGCCGTCCGACCCGACCGGCTCGATCACCAGCGTGGACGCGGCCCTGCTGGCCGCCGCGCGGCAGACGCCCCGGCCGGACGTGATCACCGCGAGCCTCGGTTTCGGCTTGGACTCGCAGGGTTTCCCGTCCCGGTACCTCGAGGACGACCCGATCACGGAGTCGCTGATCGCCGAGTTGACGCACCGCTTCGGCATCACGGTCGCGGTGTCCGCCAACGACGGCCTGCGCAGCCCGACGGACGCCGCCGTCGGCCCGACCGGTGGTTCGGCGGCCACCGACGTGGCCGGCTCGCGCCGGGACGCGACCAGCCTCGCCGACGTCCAGTTCGCCACGGTGCCGTCGCGGGACGTGGACTCGGGCGCGATCGACGTCGGCGCGGTCACCCTCGACGACATCGCGGCGGCCCCGCCGCACGACCCGGCCAACGCCGCACTCGCCGACCAGCAGGCGTTCCCCGAGGTGCGCTGGGACGGCGCGGCCGACTTCTCGTCCGGTTTCGGCTCGCGGGTGAACGTGTCCGCGCCCGGTGACAACGTGCTCGGCTTCGAGCACACCGCCGGCGGGGCGGCGAATGCCGTCGACGTCGTCAACACCGGTGGCACGTCGGCCTCGGTACAGGAGGTCGGCGCCGCAGCGGCGGTGGTGCTGCAGACCGCCCGGCTCGTCGGCGACCGCTCGGTCACCAGTCCGCCGGCGCTGCGCTCCTACCTGGAACACACGGCCAAGCCGGTGCCCGGCGTGCCGCAGGCCGACCGGTCGCTCGATGTCGGACCACAGGTGGACATCGGCGCCGCGGTGACCGGCTTGTTAGCCAGGGCTGGCCTCCGGCCGCAGCCGGGCGTGGCCCGGGTCGCGGTGGCACAGCGGCAGAACGTCGGCGGTTTCGGCGCGTTCTTCGCCACCGAGACCGACCCGGCGAACATTCCACTGCGCGGGTCCGCGCAGAACGATTGGCTGACGATCGCCCCCGACTGGACGGGCCTGCCCGACTCCCCCATCACGTACCAACTGTCCGTGAACCAGCAGACCCTGGCCACCGGACCGTCGGCCCGGCTGCAACCCGACGCGATCATCGCCGCCGCGGGACTGCAGCCGTCCGCGAGCCAGCCCACCACGGTCACCATCGACTACACCGCGAGCGCCGGCGGGCACGTGCTGGCCGGCACGACGGTCCCGCTGACGTTCGGCCCGCAGTCCGGCACGCCGACACCGCTGGCGCC
>DATBCR010000372.1:0-2247 GCA_036270375.1 Pseudonocardiaceae bacterium
CGCCGATCATCCCGGCGGCCAGTGTGCCGCCGTCGGTGCGGTCGATCACCAGGAACGAGCCGGTGCGCCGGCTGCGGGCATAGTCGTCGATCGGCAGCGGCTGCGCGGTGCGGATCACCACACGTCCGATGTCGTTGAGCCCCAAGGCAAGCGGGTTGGGGGAGCGGCTCAGCGTCTGCTCGTCGAACCGGGAGGCCAGCGCGTGCACGGTTGCCGAAACGGTCCTGGTGCCGTGTTTGACCAGGATCCGGGCGCCCGCGAACAGCGGCGACTCGGACAGCCAGCACAGCGTCGCGTCGAGTTCGTCGCGCATCCTGGGCGGGTCGGCGACCGACGCGATCATGTCACCGCGCGTGATGTCCAGGTCGTGCGCGAGACGGAGCGTGACCGACCGGCCGGCGGCGGCCTCGGTAAGCGGTCCGTCCATGGTGTCGATACCGGTGATGGTGGTGCGGATGCCGGCCGGCAGCACGACGACCTCGTCGCCGGGAGTCGCCGTGCCGGCGGCGATCTGGCCCGCGTAGCCACGGTAGTCGGGATGCTGGTGCGTGCACGGCCGGATGACACACTGGACCGCGAACCGCAGCGGCGCGTCGTGCGGATCGGTCGCCACCGGCAGGGTTTCCAAGTGGTGCAGCAAAGTGGTACCCGCGTACCACGGCGTGTTCGCGGACCGGGTGACGACGTTGTCCCCGCCGAGCGCGCTGACCGGGATGGCCTGCACGTCGGTGTCCGCGTAACCGAGCGCGGTCGCGTTGGCGAGGAACTCCTTGGCGATCATCATGAAAGTCGTCTCGTCGTAGTCGACGAGGTCGATCTTGTTGACCGCCAACACAAGTTGCGGTACCCCCAACAACGCGAGCACGGCGGTGTGCCGGCGGGTCTGCGCGACGACGCCGTGCCGCGCGTCCACGAGCAGGATCGCGGCCTGCGCGGTGGAGGCGCCGGTGACCGTGTTCCTCGTGTACTGCACGTGTCCCGGCGTGTCGGCGAGGATGAACGACCGCCGTGACGTCGCGAAGTAGCGGTAGGCGACGTCGATGGTGATGCCCTGTTCACGTTCCGAGCGCAGGCCGTCCACGAGCAGGGACAGGTCCGGGGTGGCGAGGCCGCGGTCGGCGCTTGCCCGATGGACCGCGTCGAGTTGGTCGGCGAGCACGGACTTGGTGTCGTACAACAGCCGTCCGACCAATGTGGACTTTCCGTCGTCGACACTGCCCGCGGTGGCCAGCCGCAGCAGGTCCACTTGTCCGCGTGTCATCAGAAGTAGCCCTCCCGTTTGCGGTCCTCCATGGCGGCCTCGGACATCCGGTCGTCGGCCCTGGTCGCGCCGCGTTCGGTCCGTCGGCTGGCCGCGACCTCGGCGATCACCTCGGCGATGGTGCGGGCGGTCGAGTCGACGGCGCCGGTGCACGATCCGTCGCCGACGGTGCGGTAGCGCACCGTCCGCTCGTGCACCGGTTCGTTCGCGCGCGGACCACCCCACAGGCCTTCGGTCAGCCACATGCCGTCCCGGTGGTACACCGCGCGCCGGTGCGCGAAGTACAGCGACGGCAGGCCGATGTCCTCGCGCTGGATGTAGCGCCACACGTCCAGTTCGGTCCAGTTGGACAACGGGAACACCCGCACGTGCTCACCCGCGCGGTGCCGGCCGTTGTACAGGTTCCACAGCTCCGGCCGCTGCCGACGCGGCTCCCACTGCCCGAAACCGTTGCGCAGACTGAAAATCCGCTCCTTCGCCCGCGCACGCTCCTCATCCCGCCGGCCACCGCCGAACACCGCGTCGAACCGGTGCTCGTTGATGGTGTCCAACAGCGGCACCGTCTGCAGCGGGTTGCGCGTGCCGTCCGGGCGCTCCGCGAGACGTCCGTCGTCGATCCAGTCCTGCACGTGCGCGACCTCCAGCCGCAGCCCGTAGCGGGCCACGACCCGGTCGCGGAACTCGATCACCTCGTCGAAGTTGTGGCCGGTGTCCACGTGCAGCAACGGAAACGGCACCGGAGCCGGCCAGAACGCCTTGACCGCGAGATGCAGCAGCAGGGTGGAGTCCTTGCCGCCGGAGAACAGGATCACCGGCCGGTCGAACTCGCCGGCCACCTCCCGGAAGATGTGGATGGCCTCCGACTCCAGCACGGTCAGGTGATCGGTTGCCGTCGGTGTGGTCATGGTGTGTCCCGCCCGTCAGCCGTGCAGTCCGCACTCGGTCTTGGCCAGCCCGGCCCAGCGGCCGCTGCGCGGATCGGCGCC
>DATBCR010000373.1:0-3884 GCA_036270375.1 Pseudonocardiaceae bacterium
GTTCGGCGCGGCCGGCGGCCTCCTCGTCCCGCATGCGGAGGGTGGCCTGGATCGCGTAGGCGGCCGCGACGAGGCCCAACAGGCCGAGGGTGGCGGCGAGGTAGCTGTCGATGAGGCCGGTCGCGCCGCCGAGCCGGGCGAAGACGTCGGCGATCTGGTGGTTGTCCCGCACCAGGTCGCCGATGCCGGCGGCGAGATAGCCGAGGACGAGGCCGAGTACGGCGAACCCGGCCGTCCAGCCGGCGAGCAGACCGCGGTGCAGCCGCCAGGCCAACGCGAGCGGTGACCGCAACCCGGGCGTGGCCACCGGCCGGCCGAGACGGGGTGGCAGCAGGCCGGCGCCGACGTCCCGGCGTGCGGACAGGGCGACCGAGGCGATGGTGAGCAATGCGGTGCAGCCGATCGACAGCGCGGCCGGCCACCAGTGATTGCCCCCGTAGGGCTGGATGCGTTGTGCCCAGCCGATCGGGGACAGCCACGACAGCCAGGACAGCGGGCCGGCGCTCATGCCGCTGATATCACCGACGACCCGGCACAGGTAGGCAACACCGAGGGTGGTGATGGCGATCCCGCGAGCGCTGCCGGCGCCGCTGGTGAGCTGCGCGGCCACCCCGCCGACGGCCGCGAACACCCAGCCGACAACGGTGAGCTGCGCGCCGAAGGCCAACGAGCCGGCGGCCGGCAGGCCCTGACCGATCATGCCGACGGCCAGCAGCGCGCCGAGCACGAGGTCGGCCGCGAAGGTCGCGGCCAGCGCGGCGGCCAACCCGGCATGCCGGCCGACGACGGTCGCGTTGAGCAGCTCACGGCGGCCGGTGTCCTCGTCGGTCCTGGTGTGCCGGATGACGGTGAGAATGCTGAACAACCCGACCACAACGGGCAGGAAACCGGCCCGCCACGCGACAAGTTCGCCAACGCTTGAGCCGAACAACCGTCCGTACAGCGCGACGAAGCCCGCGTTGGCGGCACTGGCGGTCGCGTAGCCCTGTCGGCCGGCGGCGGTGGGGAAGAGCGCCTTGATGGAGGCGACGTAGGACAGCGGCACGATGCCGAGGAACACCACCCACAGCGGCATCAGCAGCCGATCACGCCGCAGCACGAGCCGAGCCAGCTTCCCTGTTCCGGTCAACGAATCCATCGCGACACCTCCAGCGCGCGGGTCGGCGAGTTCACCCGGTCACCTCCGGCGTGCGGTCGTAGTGGCGCAGGAACAGTTCCTCCAGGGTCGGTGGCTGACTGACCAGGCTGCGCACGCCGAGGTCGGTCAGCATGCGCAGTGCGGGGCCGAGGCCGTCCCGGTCGACCACGAAGCGGACGTGGCCGTTCTCGGCGTGCAGGTCGTGCACGCCTGGTAGGTCGGCGAGGCCGTTCGGCGGTGCCGTCAGGTCGGCCTTGATCGTGGTGCTGGTCAGGTGTCTCAGGTCGGCAAGGGTGCCGGTCTCGACCGTTCGGCCGTCGCGAATGATGGTGAGGCGGTCGCACAGGGCCTCTACTTCGGACAGGATGTGGCTGGACAGCAGGACGGTTCGGTCGCCTCGGCGCTGTTCCTCCTTGATGACCGCGCGGAACACCTGTTCCATCAACGGGTCGAGGCCCGATGTCGGTTCGTCGAGCACCAGCAGCGGCACGTCCGATGCCAGGGCCGCGACCAGCGCCACCTTCTGGCGGTTGCCCTTGGAGTACGCGCGACCCTTCTTGCGCGGGTCGAGATCGAAGCGCGCCAACAGGTCCGCGCGTCGCCGTCGGTCGATGCCGCCGCGCAGCCGGCCCAACAGGTCGATCACCTCGCCGCCGGACAGGCTGGGCCACAGCGTGACATCGCCTGGTACGTAAGCAAGTTTGCGGTGCAGTGCGGTCGCGTCCGTCCACGGGTCGCCGCCGAGCAGCGTCGCGGTACCGCGGTCGGCGCGCATCATGCCGAGCAGGATTCGGATCGTGGTGCTCTTGCCCGCGCCGTTCGGTCCGAGGAATCCGTGCACCTCCCCGGTGCGCACGACGAGGTCGAGGCCGTCCAGCGCGCGCGTCTGGCCGAACGTCTTGACCAGCCCGGTTGCCGCAATGGCGTCAGTCATCAAGGTCTCCTCGGTCGGTTCGGGCCCGGTCGAGGCCGGCCCGCGCCTTCGCGGCGTCCGCTGCGCTGAGCATCGGGCGCGAATAGATGTCGAGCATGGTTCTGGTCAGCAGTTCGCCGCCCTCGGGACTGAACAGGTCGACGCCGAGGCCTCGGGACACGTGCTGGTACAGAATCGGGATGCCGAGCGCCATCGCGGCGAGCACGGCGGCCCGCGTGTGTGCGTCGACACCGGGCGGATCGGGATGGACGGCGTCGGCCGCCGCGATCCACTCCTCGGTCATCCGGACCATCTCGTCGAACAGCGGTGCCGCTGTCCCGTCGACCAGTGCCCGCGACAGGTATCGCTGGTACGGCCCCATCGTGGCCCGGGCGTCGGCCACGTAGTTCACGTCGCTGAACGTGGTGTCGGCGCGCGCGCGGTCGTTGAGGCGGCTGATCACCTTGTGCAAGTACTCGTCGCACGCGTCGCGCAGCGCCTGTTTCGAGCCGAAGTGGTGGCGCACCAGGCCGGACGACACACCGGCGGTCTCGGCGATGCCTCGGATCGTGGCCCGCTCGAAGCCGTGCTCGCCGATGTGCAGCAGTGCCGCGTCCCGAATCCGGGCCCGCGCGGTGAGGTCCTCCTCATCCCTATCCACGCGTACAGCTTACTACACGCACGTGTAGTCCGCGCATCACGGCCCGCCCCACGGACATTCGGCCGGTGTACTCGGATGCACGAGCGGCTGATATGACACGCGTCGTTACACGATTGCAGCAGATTCGGCAGGCTATGCGTGAACCTGAGTGAGATGAGCCGGGAATCGACATCGAAAATGCGGGTCGGAGCATGTGCCCGCATGCACGCACAGTCGTCGAGCATTACGCTACCGACGTCCGTCCGGAAATAAAACCGTCTAACGGGCCTATGCGTTGGCGGGCCACGATCATACTGTGATCGTCTGCGGTCCGAACGTGTCCGGATTGCGATCTATCTCAACGCAATGGTCCGAATTGTGGGGTTTGTATGTCCAGACGCACGGTCGTACGCGTCGTGACCTGTGCCTTCGCGGCGTCAACAGTCCTCGGGCTGGCCTCCGCGACTGCCAACGCACAGGCACCGAACGCTCGCGCATTGTTAGCGAACAGCGCGCCAGCCTGGATGGCGCACGCGAAGCACACCGGCCAGGCCGACGCGAACGGCGCGGTGAACGCCCGCGTCTATCTTGCCCCGAACGGCGGACTCGCCGCGGAGCAGGCCGCGGTCGCGGCGGTGTCCACCCCAGGCAGTAAGTCCTATCGTCACTTCATCACGCCCGCGCAGTACATGGCGCGGTTCGCACCAACCACCGCGACGGTCGGTTCGGTGTCCGCGTGGCTGAACGCGTCCGGTCTCAAGGTGACCGGCGTCGACTCCCAGCGCCGGTACATCAGCATTCACGGCACGGTCGCCGCGGCACAGCAGGCATTCGGCGTGTCCATCCAGCGGTACAGCCATGACGGCCAGAACGTCCAGGCGCCGTCGGGCGCACTGGCTCTCCCCAAGGCGATCGCCGGCTCGGTGCTCAGCGTCACCGGTCTGGACACCAGCCAGCGGGTGAACAAGACGGCGGCGCAGACACTGCCCCCGCCGCCGGCCGGTTTCGCCAACTCCCGTCCGTGCTCGATCTTCTACGGCCAGCTCGCCGCCAAGTTCGAGGGCGACTTCAAGACCAAGCTGCCGAAGTTCGCCGGACAGACGCTGTCCTACGCGCCGTGTGGCTACACCGGCCCGCAGCTCCGCGCCGCCTACGAGGGCAACTCCTTCCTCGACGGCACAGGCGTCTCGGTG
>DATBCR010000374.1:0-2824 GCA_036270375.1 Pseudonocardiaceae bacterium
GGCACGCAGTTGATCCTGTGGGCCTGCAACGGCGGCAGCAACCAGCAATGGCATCTGCCCTAGCCAAGCCGACATCGGCTGGCCGCCGTAGTCGCCGAACGGCAGCGACTACGGCGGCCCGCAGCGGCCGAAACTTTCAGCGTCCCATGGGCGTGCCACCGGACTGGGGGGATCACTGTCGCGATCACTGAGGCTGCCGGCCCATGCCCGCTCCGGCAACCTGATCGGTCGAGTGGGACCCGACGATAGGACATGCCCATCGCAGCAGGAAGAACCGTACATAAGCATGATCTATCGCCGCCCGATGCCTGCCTCGCAGAGTCGATACAGGCACCTATGCAAGACCAACTCGGGACGCCGTTCCCGGCTCAAAGCCCGTTGGCGGCCCGATGCGAGCTGCCCTGGACTGCTTGCCGCAGGGGCCGATCGACTGCTATCGATGACCAGAAGGGCCTGGAGCGCGAGCACTGATAAGTACCACATATACCCCCGGTGGCCGCCCACGTGTCACCCAACACCGACGACGGAGATCCTGATGTCCTCAGCCCTCCGCGGCCGGCGACGTGCACGACTCGTCGCCCCTTCCCTGCTCGTCGCGGCGATGGCCGCGGCCACGCTCGCCCCGTCCATGTCGGCGGCCGCATCGGCCCGGTCGACCGCGACCGTGCCGCCGATCTACCTCGACACCCACCACAGCTTTGCCGAACGGGCGGCGGACCTGGTCTCTCGGATGACGCTGGACGAGAAGGTGCAGCAGCTGCACACGAACAGCGCGCCGGCCATTCCCCGACTCGGCGTGCAGCAGTACACGTACTGGAGCGAGGGTCAGCACGGGCTCAACACGCTCGGCGCGAACACCAACCATGGCACGGTCGGCGGCGGGGTGCGGGCGACGAGCTTCCCGACGAACCTGGCCAGCACCATGTCGTGGGACCCGAGCCTGGTCTACCAGGAGACCACGGCGATCTCGGACGAGGCCCGGGGCACGTTGGACAAGTCGCTGTGGGGCGTGGCGCAGAACAACATCGGCCCGTCGGCGAGCGACTACGGCTCGCTGACCTTCTGGGCTCCGACCGTGAACCTGGACCGCGACCCCCGATGGGGCCGCACCGACGAGGCGTTCGGCGAGGACCCGTACCTGGTCGGCACGATGGCCGGTGCGTTCGTGGACGGCTACCAGGGCGAAACCCCGACCGGACAGCCGACGACGCCGTACCTCAAGGTCGCGGCCACAGCCAAGCACTACGCGCTCAACGACGTGGAGAACAACCGGCACGCGGACTCCTCGGACACCACGGACGCCAACATCCGTGACTACTACACCGCGCAGTTCCGGGACCTGATCCAGAACGCGCACGTGTCCGGCCTGATGACCTCGTACAACGCGATCAACGGCACACCGGCTCCTGCCAACACCTACACCGCGGACGAGTTGGCGCAGCGAACCTATGGATTCAACGGCTACACCACGTCCGACTGCGGCGCCGTCGGCGACGTCTACTCGACGGGCAGCCACGCGTGGGCGCCGCCGGGCTGGACCGCGGCCACCACCAACGGTGCGATGCAGTGGACGAACACCGTGACCGGCCAACAGATTTCCGGCGCCGCGGGCGGCCAGGCATACGCGCTGCGCGCGGGCACCCAGCTCAACTGCACCGGCGCGGAGGACACCGACGCCAACATCGAGGCGGCCGTTGCGGCCGGGGTGCTGTCCAAGGGCGTGATCGACAACGCGCTGGTGCACCTGTTCACCATGCGCATGGAGACCGGCGAGTTCGACCCGCCGAGCCAGGTGGCCTACACGAAGATCACCAAGGATCAGATCCAGAGCCCGGCACACCAGGCACTGGCCGAAAAGGTCGCGGCGAACTCGTTGGTGCTGCTGAAGAACGACCCGGTGCCCAGCACCGCCGCGCCGCTGCTGCCGGCCGACCCCGCGAAACTGAACAACGTGGTCGTCGTCGGCGACCTGGCCGGCACGGTCACCCTCGGCGACTACTCCGGCGCACCGGCGCTTCAGGTGAACGCGGTACAGGGCATCACATCCGCGGTCAAGGCGGCCAACCCGAACGCCGTGATCACATTCGACGCATGCGGCACGTCCACCGGCGCGACCACGGCGGCGAACTGCTCGGCGCAGACCATGGCCGCGATCCGCACCGCCGACCTGGTCGTCGTCTTCGTCGGCACGGACACCAACTTGGCCACCGAGGGCAAAGACCGCACCACCATCGCCATGCCGGGCAACTACGACTCACTGATCAACCAGGTCGACGCGGTCGGCAATCCACGCACGGCACTGGCCATCCAGGCGGACGGTCCCGTCGCCGTCGACAACATAAAGGGCAAGTTCCCGGCCATCGTGTTCAGCGCCTACAACGGAGAAAGCCAGGGCACCGCGCTGGCCGACGTGCTGTTCGGCAAGCAGAATCCCAGCGGGCACCTGGACTTCACCTGGTACGCCGACGACACCCAACTACCCGATATGAAGAACTACGGCCTCACCCCGTCCCAGACCGGTGGCATCGGCCGCACATACCAGTACTTCACCGGCACACCAACGTATCCGTTCGGCTACGGTCTTTCCTACACCAGCTTCGCCTACTCGCACGTGCACGCCGACACCAGGACCGTCCGCGCCGACGGGCAGGTGACCGTCCGGCTGGATGTGACCAATACCGGCAACACGGCCGGATCGAGCGTCGCCCAGCTCTACGCGGCCACACCGTTCACCGTGCCCGGCGTGGAATTGCCGCGCGAACGACTGGCCGGATTCCGGAAGACGAATGTGTTGGCGCCCGGCCAGACCCAGCACCTGGCCATT
>DATBCR010000375.1:0-5195 GCA_036270375.1 Pseudonocardiaceae bacterium
CACGCCGAGCAGGACCTGGCGGTACCTGCTCGGGTGACCTGGCCTGATCGATCATCACAACTCCTGATCAACTCAGGTGTTGCAACGATCGCTAGAACTCAAGCACCCGGGGGCGTCCCTGTTCCAGGCTATCGGATGTCAAGTTTTTCGGGCGCGTTTTTTACGGTTGGCTGTGGGCAACTGGGCTGATGTGGATAACTTGGCTGATTCGCGGGTAGCTGGACGCGGATCAGGACCCGGCCGCTGGACACTTCGGCGCGCACGTCCTCTACGTCGGGTGTCCCGTCGGCGCTGACTCGGACATGGCTCCAGCGGCCGTACGGTGGGTGGTCGCGCACGAGCGCGGTGAGGGCGTCGGCGACCGCGTCCTCGTCACGCACGGCGTGGGCGGTGGCCCGGACCTTCCGGCCGCGCAGCCGTAGTTCAACCGCGGCGCCGCCGTCGAGGTTGCGCCACCAGCTGCTGTCGGTGGTGATGAGCAGCTCGTCGGCCTGTCGCAGGAAGTTCACTGGCGTGGCGTAGCGCCTTCCACTGCGGCGTCCGGTGAACACCAGGACCAGTCTTTTGTTACTGAGCAACGGATGCAGCGGCGACGACAGGATGGCGGCTGGGACGCGGTTGAGTATCGAGGTCTTCGTCACGGGAGGCTCCTCCATAGGCTAACAGACGTTAGCGTAACGCTCGTTAGCCTAGTTGGCAACTGCCCGTTTCACGGTTGGAGAGTCACGAGCAGTGCGGTGAGGCGCCAGGTGCCGGGATCAGGCACGCGCGGAGCGTCGACGTCGGCCAGCGCGAGGGCGGGGAAGCGGCGCAGCAGTGCGGTGAGTGCGACCTCGGTCTGTACCCGGGCCAGCGCCGCGCCGAGGCAGAAGTGCGGCCCGTGGGCATAGCCGAGGTGTGCTGGGCCCGGACGGCGCAGTTCCAGTTGGTCGGGACCTGTGAACACGCGCGGGTCGCGGTTCGCGCACGCGAGGGCCGCCGTGACGGGTTCTCCTTTGCCGATGGGGATTCCGGCGATTTCCGCGTCCGCGCGGGTATGGCGGGGCAGGCTCAGCAGTTGAGGTCCGCACCAGCGGGTAAGTTCCTCGACGGCGCTCGGCGCAAGGCTTTCGTCTACACGCAGCGCGGCGAGTTGGTCAGGGTGGCCGAGCAGCGCTTCGACGGCGTTCGCGATGAGGTTGGTCGGGGTCTGGCCGGCGATGACCAGGTGCCAGACCAGCGTGACCAACTCGACCTCGCTGAGCCGGCCTTGGTCATCCGTGTGGATGCCGATCAGTTCGGACAGCAGGTCCGCGCCGGGCTCGCGCGTGCGGTTGGCGACCGCCGTCATCGCGTCGCGCATGATGGCCGGGACGGCTTCGGCGAACGCGGGGCCGTGTCCGGCGGCGACGGCGGCGCCGTAGGTGCGCCACGTGTGTCGGTCCGCGGGTGGAATGCCGACCAGTGCGCAGATCACGTCGATCGGCAGCGGTCGGGCGAAGCGTGCCAGTAGGTCCACCACATTCTCGTCGGCCAGTTCGTCGAGCAGGGTGTCGACGATGCGTGCGATGTGCGGCCGGAACGCCGAGGCACGCCGGGCGGTGAACCCCGGTGAGACGAGCCCGCGCAGTCGGGCGTGTTCCGGCCCGTCCGTCTCCTGCATGGTCCGCATGTACCGCCGGCAGTGCTCGGGTACGTCCGGCCGCAGGAAGGTGTTCGCGTTCAACTCGAACCGAGGGTCCGCCAGCATCGCCTTCGCGTCCTCGTACCGCGTCACCGCCCACAGCGCGCCGAAACCGGGTGTCACGAGACGCGCGAGCGGGCCGCGTTCACGCGCCTTCCCGTACGCCGTAAAGGGATCCCGTAGCACATCCGGATCGGACATGTCGATTTCCGGAATCTCGCCCATGTCGACTCCTCTACTGGATGATGATGTCAGATGGTCATATCATCTGAGTGGTCAGAGTATCGTCTCACGTCATGGTTCGGCTCAGCAGGGTGGAGATGCAGGAACACAACCGCGCCAAGGTGCTGGCCGCCGCCCGGGACGAGTTCACCGAGCGCGGCTTCCGCGACGCCAAGATCGACCAGATCGCCGACCGCGCCGACCTGACCCGCGGCGCCGTCTACTCCAACTTCCCCAGCAAGCGCGCCCTCTACTTCACGGTCCTGGCAATGGCAGCCCAGCAAGCGGCCGAGCAGGCGCCCGGCCCGGAGTACCGGCCGACCGCGACAACGGCGCGCGCCGCACTGGCCGACTTCGCGCGCGCATGGCTGACCCGCCTGCCCCTGGCCACCGAGGACCACCACAACCCGACCCGCCTGGACCGCGACCTACTCCCCGAGATCATGGCCGACGAACGGATCAGCCAACCGTTCGCCCAACTCACCAGTCTCAGCGCGATCCTGCTCGCCCTGTGCCTCGAACAGTTCCACCCACCCGGGCGACGCATGGTCCGGGTCGCCGAAATCGCCCTGACCACACTGCACGGCGCAAGCCAACTCGCCGCCGCGGCACCGGGCTTCGGCGAACCGTTCACGGTCGTCCACGCGTGCGAACGCATCGCCGCGTTCGACCTCGGCGACACGTGGCGGCCCGCGCACCTGCCGCACGTCACACCGGCACGCCCCACCAACCAGCCGTGGACCCCGCCGGCCATGACCGACGCACTACGCGACGAGCCGGCCGACCTCGACCACGACGGTGTCCTCGCCGTACTCGGCCTGCACCGCCTGTCCGCCATCGAAGAAGCGGTCCGCGCCGCCCCGCCCACCGGCGCGGTCACACTGGCCGTCGTCACCAGCAACCCCGGCGAACTGGGCCCACTCGCCCGCCTGACCATCACCGAACTACGCGGCCGCATCAGGGCAGCGATCCCCAAGGCGGCCCGCCCCCGCCTGCGGATCGTGCACGACGAATCCGGCGTCCTGGCCACGGCCGCCGGTGTTTCCGCGATCAGCGACGCCACCGAGAGTGCGGTGCGAATCCAGGCCGGCCGAGTCATCGCCCGAGCGGACGGTTATGGCGCATGCCATGCGGCCGCCACCGCACCGAAGCCCGGCTGAACGTCAGACGTGGGCCAGCACGACGTAGCGCTCGTCGTGGATCTCCCGGCCCCAGAGCGCGGGGTCGGTGAGGTACTCGACATGCGTGCGCGCGACAAGCGGCCCGATCGCCGCGACCAGCTCCGCCGCCCGCACCCCCGCCGACCACCCCAGCCCGGATTCGCTTGTGCCCCAATGCCCTTCGACCAACACGACATGCCCGCCAGGTCGCAGTAGCCCGATCCACCGCCGCAACGCGCCCAGCGGTCGCGGCAACGCCCACACCAGGTGCCGGGCCAACACCACGTCGAACCGGCGATCACCCACCGGCGGATCACCCGCATCCGCGACCACGATCGAAGCCGACCGCCCAGCCGCGGCCAGCTTCCGCCGGGCATGCGCGACCATGCCCGGCGACAGGTCCACCCCCGTCACATGATGCCCGTGCTCGGCCAACAGCAACGTCAGCGACCCGGTACCGCACCCGACGTCCAGAATGTCCGCGCCCGGGTCCGGGATCCACTCGCGCAGCCGCGCCGACCAGGCGGCCCGCACCACCGGATCGGTCAGCCCATGATCAGGTTCGGCGTCGAACGTATCGGCAGCCGCGGACCAGTACTCGGCAACGCTCAAGGTGTTGGGCACGAAACCGATCCTGGCAGCGACCACCGACAGTCGCCGGCCCGGACAACACGTCGACCTGCGCAGACCTCACCACATTCGACCGAATGGGTAACGACCATCAGGTGGTCATCACCCGTCGAAGTGGTGGACATGAACACGTCACCAAACCGGGTCAGCATGAGCCCCCTCGCGTACGGCCATTTGCCGGAAAGGAAGTTCATGACTTCGACCACAAATCGGCGATTCTGGACCGTCGCCGCGGCCGCCGGTGTCGCGGCCACCGTGTTGGGCGGCTCGACCGCCGTGGCCGCCACCCAGGCCAACGCAACCGGGATCTCGCTGCCCGCCGGATTCACCGCAACGGTCTTCGCGGCCGGTGGCAAGACGATCACCGGCCCGGACGACATCACGAAACTGGACGACAACCTGTTCGTGGCATACCAGAACGGCGTCGGCGCCATGGGCGAGCCCGCACCCTCCGGCGCCACGGCGAGCACGGTCGTCGAATACGACACCCACGGCACACAGGTCGCGAGTTGGACCCTCACCGGCAAGGTCGACGGCCTCGGCGCCGACCCGACCCGGGACCGCGTCATCGCGACCGTGAACGAGGACGGCAACAGCAGCCTCTACACCATCGCGCCACGCGAGCACTCCCACGACCGCGCCGCGCACGGCGTCACGCATTACCAGTACAGCCCGAACCCGTTGCCACACGGCGGCGGCACGGACAGCGTGGTGGTCCGCGACGGCACGATCTTCATCACGGCGTCCGCACCGGCCGCCGACGCCAACGGCACCACCTTCAGCGGCCCGGCCCTGTTCACGGCGACCCTGGCCGACGGCACGGCGACCGTGACGCCGGTGCTGCGGGACAACTCGGTCGCCACGGACGCGGTCACCGGAAAGCCGGTCACCCTGAACCTCTCCGACCCGGACTCCAGCGAGATCGTGCCGCGCTCGGCACCCCGGTTCGGCGGCGACGTGCTGCTGGACAGTCAGGGTGACGGCGAGTTGATCTTCCTGGCGCACCCGGGCCGCCACGGCCAGCGTGCCACCGTCCTGTCGCTGAGCACCCAGGTTGACGACACCACGTTCGCCACGGCCACCCGGGGCACGCTGTACGTGGTGGACAGCCCCAACAATCGCGTGATCGCCATCCACGGCCCGTTCCACCGGGGCCAGTCGTTCGGCTCGGTGCCAAGCGGCTCGCCGACCCCGACCGTCCTGGGCAACGTCGACCTGAACACCGGAACCGTCACCACCTTCGCGACCGGCTTCGCCAGCCCCAAGGGCCTGCTGTTCATACCGTCCGGCGACGACGCCTGACGACGAGTTGCCGGCGTGGCCTGGGGATAGCGCCTCGGGCCACGCCGGCAGCACTGTCCTGTGTGGACGCTGAGCTGCCCTCGCGAAATGACGGCAATTGTGCCGTTCCCCGGTCCGCCCGGTTGACCCTAACGTCGGCGCCATGGGCGATGGCTTCCAGTTGTCCGTGTCCGCGATCGGTCGGCTTGCCGATTCGTTCTCCGGCCAGCAGGACAGAT
>DATBCR010000376.1:0-8780 GCA_036270375.1 Pseudonocardiaceae bacterium
TTGGGGATCCCCTCATGACCACCATACGGCCTGTCAATCACTCGTCGAGCGGCACCGAGACGGCCCCCGAAAAGATCACCGAGCAGGACACCACGGGGCCCGAGTTCGATATCACACAGCTACCCGAACCTGCACATTTCCTGGCGCGACTGCCGGTACTCGTGTTGGACCGGCTGGGCGCACTGGCCGGCAAAATCGGATTGCCGATCCTGCGTACCGTCCTGGCGCTGGTTTTCCTGTGGTTCGGCGCACTGAAGATCACCGGCAATTCCGACGTGTTCGGACTGGTAGCGGCCACAGTGCCGTGGTTCAACCCGCACTGGTTCGTGCCGCTGCTGGGGTCGCTTGAGATCCTGCTCGGCATCGGCCTGTTCATCCCACGGGCGCGGCGCATCGTGCTGGTCGGCCTGATGGCGCACCTGACCGGCACCTTCCTGACCTTCATCGACGCTCCCAGTTGGATGATGCACAACCACAATCTGATGCTGCTCAACATGGACGGCGAGTTCGTGCTCAAGAACCTGGTGCTGATCAGCGCGGCGCTCGTGCTGCTCGGCGCCACATCGGCGGTCCGCTCCGGCCGGGCGCCGATTAATCCGGCCGGGACCTGACCCGGAAAAGCCGGAACAGGGGACGGTGTCCCGGCGCGGCCCCCCTCGCAGCCGCCCAGGTCACTGGCGTCAAGTGCGGTCGTGGAGCCACTCCGCGACCGCCTTGCCGTCTCTGGGGACCGGTGCACCATACGAATCAGCCATCGGGGCCCCGGATCGCGGGTTCCGGTGCCAGTACTCGAATGCACGGATCCGTGCCATCGTGTCGGTTAGCGCTTGGTTACCGCTGCTAGGACCGGGTTTCCGGCTCGTGGACGACATACCGCATACTGCATACGGTGGCCACATCGGGCTGATCAAGGCCGGTGGCCCGCCGAAGGACGATCCGTCCGTAGCGCCGGACTCGGCCCGCTTGTCATGCCGAGTCCGTTCTGATCCGCCAAAAGGGTGAGCCGGCCCACGGCGGGGTCGCGGCCCGATGATCACGCCACGACGGCCCGCGCCGAGATGTGCGAGCCTGGAAGGCGTGTCCCTACGCGTGGCTCCGGACGTGGTCCGCAACGATCCGGCCCAGTACGACGAACTCGTCGAGCAGTGGTGGCGACCGCACGGCCAGTTCGCGATGCTGCACTGGCTGGCCGCGGCCCGTGCCGCGCTGATCCCGGCGGCCACCCGGCCCGGCGCGCTGCTGGTCGACCTGGGCTGCGGCGCCGGGCTGATGGCACCGCACCTGGCCGGCCTCGGCTACCAGCACGTCGGCGTCGACATCACCCGTAGCGCGCTCGAACACGCCGAGGGGCACGGCGTCACGGCGGTCCGGGCCGACGTGTGCGCGGTGCCGCTCGCGGGCGGCTGCGCCGACGTGGTCACCGCGGGCGAGATCCTTGAGCACGTGACGGACCTGCCGGCGGCCGTCGGCGAGGCGTGCCGGCTGCTGCGGCCGGGCGGGCTGCTCGTGGTGGACACCCTCGCGGACACCCTGATCAGCCGGTTCGTCGCCGTCACGCTCGGCGAACGGGTGCCGGGCGGACCGCCGCCGGGAATCCATGACCCCGCGTTGTTCGTAAACAGAAGGAAGCTCGTCGCCGAGTGCGCCCGCCACGGTGTCGCACTGGCGTTGCGGGGTATCCGACCGTCGTTGGCCGGTACGGCCCGCTGGCTCGCCGGGCGTGCCGATGGCGTGCGGATGGTTCCGGTGGCAACGACGGCGGTGTTGTTCCAGGGCATCGGACGGAAGGACGCTAGATGAACACCTTGCCGGATGCCGGCCGCCCAGCCGGCGAGGATGGGGACACGGACGTCGCGGTGCCGCGTTGGTGACGGCCGTGATCACCGGCGTCGGCTGTGCGTTTCCGGGCCAGGTGGACCAGGAGGCGCTGTGGTCGGAGTTCTTCGCCCCGAGGCTCGACCATTCGCGGGTGGCCGGCCGGATCTTCCGCTCGGCCGGCGTGCGCACCCGGCACGCGGTGGCCGATCCGCTCGTCGAGGACGTGTCCGGATGGTCGACGGGCCAACGGATGCGCCGCTACGCCGCGGAAGCCGCGCCACTGGGCAAGGAGGCCGTGAGCGCGGCACTGGCCGACGCCGGCATGGGCGCGGACGAGATCGGACTGTTCGCGGTCGCGTCCTGCACGGGTTATGTCACGCCGGGTCTGGACATCCGGCTGGCCGCGGACCTCGGCATGCCGGCCGACGTGCGACGACTGATGATCGGCCACATGGGTTGCTACGCGGCCATTCCCGGGCTCGGCACGGTCGCCGACTTCGTCGTGGCGCGACAACGGCCCGCGGTGCTGCTGTGCGTCGAACTGACGTCACTGCACCTGCAGCCCAACACCGACGATCTCGGGCAGGTCGTCACGCACGCGCTGTTCGCGGACGCGGCGGCGGCGGTCGTCGTGCGACCGGCGGCCACCGGTGTGTCCATCGTGGACATAGCGGCCCGCACGGATCACACGACGGCCGATCACATGCGTTGGGACATCACGGATCTCGGGTTCCGGATGGGGCTGTCCCCCGAGGTTCCCGCAGTGCTCGCAGAGCAGGTCGGTCCGATGGTCGGCGATCTGTTGGCCCGGCACGGTTTGACGGTCGGTGACGTCGACGCGTGGGCGGTACACCCTGGCGGGCCGCGGATCCTGGAGACCGTGGAACGTGAACTGCGGTTACCGGCGGACGCGCTCGACATCTCCCGTGCCGTCCTGCGGGACCGGGGAAACTGTTCGTCGGCAACGGTTCTGGTGATCCTGGACGAACTGCGCCGGGCGGGGCGGCTCGGCTCGGGCGGACCGGCGGTCGCGATGGCGTTCGGTCCCGGGTTGACGCTCTACGCCACGTTGCTGTCCACGTGATGGCGATCGCCCGGCGGGTGGCGGCCAGAAGTGGAATGCTGGGGCCATGAGCAGATCGAAGCCGAACAAGCCGCTGCTGGTGCTGATCGCGGTGGCCCACGTGATCATCACGTCGCTGACCTGGCGTGATCTCAGCCGGCGGCCGGCGGAACAGGTACGCGGCAGCAAACTCGTCTGGCGGGTAGCCGCGGCGGCCAACACCATGGGGTCGGTCGCGTACCTGCTGATCGGCCGGCGGTCCGCCCGGCACGCTTCGGCTGACACAGACTAGGGTTCGACGAGCCGCCGGACGCCTTCGACGATGGTCGTGCGGCGGTAGTCGGTGGACACCGCCTCTGGCAGCTGCGTCAACCACATCACGGACATGTTCAGCACCATGGCGAGCACCTGTTCGGCGTCGAACCGGGTGGACACCGTGCCGGCGTGCTGCGCGCCGCGGATGGCCTCGGTCTTCGCCCTGGTCGCGGCGAGGACGGCGGGGATCGCCGCGCCCGTGCCGGCCCGTTCGAGCTGGTACCAGGTGATCATGCGGATCATCTCGGGATGCCGCTCGTAACTGTCGAACAGCCGGCCCGCGTAGCCGGGCAGGTCGTCCGGGGTGATCGGGATCTCGGCCAGTGTGCGGGCGATGATGTCCTCGAAAACCGCCTCGAACAGCTCGTCCTTGCTGCCGAAATAGCTGTAGACCAGGCCTGCGCTGCACCCGGCGAGCTTGGCGATCCGGTCGATCCGCGCGCCCGCGATGCCGTACGCGGCGAACTCGGACAGGCCGGCGGCCAGCAGCTGCTGCCGTTTGGCCTCGGGGTCGCGTATCGCCATGACCCCACTCTAAATGAGTGAACGTTCAGTCGACAGTGTGTCGGGGCAGCGGGATGGCCGGAATCGGTGCGCGGCCGAGGCACAGCAGGGTGCGCACGGCGACCGTGAGCAGGGCGGTGCCGACGAGCGCGCCGAGCACGATGGCGTCCCGGCCGCCGCTGATGCTGAGCTGGCCGTGCGCGTGCGCGATGAAACCGGAGTAGAACGGCCAGCCCAGCAGGCCGATGCCGAGTGCGCCCGGTCCTGTGGCCCACCGGCTCAGCGTGCCGGCGACGGCCACCAGCACGATGATGCCGGCCGGGTGGCTCATCGGCACGGCGGTCACCACGGCCGCGACCACCAGGTACACGCCGAAGCCCGCTGCGATGCCCATCGCGGTGGACATGCGGCCCGGTGCGTCGTCGGGTCGATCGGCCCGGACCTGCGGCAGTTGTCGTGTGAGTGCCACGGTCATCAGGCAAGTCCGCTCGGTCCGGCCGGCACAAGGGCCCTGACGCGTCGCGAACGTTCCGACCTGCCGTCTTGACGCGATCCTTACGGCTGGCTGGGCGGCTGGGCCGGCGTGAGGCGTTCGCGGAGGAATTCGACCACGCGGTCGCGGGCGGCCAGGGCCGGATGGCCCGGTGTCTCGCGTACTTCGGCCGTCAGCACCGAGTGGGCGCTCTTCTTGAAACCGGTCGGGTTGCCGACGGACGAGTCCAGTTCGATGACCTCGAACGCGTCGCCGAGGCTCGCGCGCAGGCCGGCGAAGCGGTCCCGGGCAGCGGCCGGGTCCTCGCTGAACCGAAGGCCGAGCACACACAGGTCGGACTCGGTCGTTCGTGCCACGACGCGGGCCAGTTCCTCTTGGGACACACCAGGATCACGGCGTCGGGTCGCGCCGAGCGGAAACGGCAGCGACGGCTGGCTCATGACGGGCGCCAGCACGGTGTCGTCCATCGCGGCGGCCAGCGCGAATCCACCCGTGAAGCACATGCCGATGACGCCGACGCCCGGGCCAGGCGTGCGGGCGGCCAGGTCGCGGGCCAGGGCACGCAGATAGTCGGCGAACGGGCGACGGGCGTTGGCGGCGAAGGCCCGAAACTCCGCCGAGACGCAGAGCCGCGTGACGACGCGCACGGTGTAACCGACGGTCATCGGCTTGCCGGGGACACCGAACGGCGACGGCACGACCACCGTGAAACCCTGGTCCACCAGGTGATCCGCTAGGCCGAGCACCTCGGGCGTGACACCGGGTATCTCCGGGACGAGGATCACACCGGGTCCGTCGCCCTTCTGGTAGCAGTCATGGGTGAGCCCGGCACCGGTGAACGGCGCGACACGCCAGCCGGTCAGGTCTGAGGTCGGTGCTGCCACGTCGCACTCCCAAATGAACGCTCATTCAATGACTCGGGCAAGCCAACCACGGAACCCCGACCACGTCAACGCGCCGAGGCGACGACCGCCATGACGCCGTCGTCGGAGACCCACCGGATCGCCGATCGCCACCCGTGCCTTGCGACCGACGCCGGTGGACACTGTCGGCTGGCGGCGGCGACCATGTTCGCGCTGGTCGGCTGCGGCCGCTTCGACGAGGCCGAGCGGGTGATCACCGAACTGCGTCCGGCTCGATCGCGGCGTGCACGGCCACGGTCTCGAACTCGGTCGTCAGCGCGATCACCACGATCCGGGCGCCAGGTCAGTGTGGACATACCAGAACCGTTCTCCCCCACCAGAAACGGTCACGTGCGTCGGGCACCCGCTGGACGAACCGGCCCGCGTCAGTGCACCCATCGCAGCTGGGCCACGATTTCCTCGGGACCCGCCAGCAGGAAGTAGTCGATCTCGCCGCGCCGCACCGCAAGGATCGCGGCCGTGCGCTCGGGGCCGAATGCCTCGGTCAGCACCGGGTCCGCCGCGAACGCGTCGGTGGACTCGGCAAGGGAGGACGGCAGCGGCCGGACGTCCGCGCGCCGCCGGTCCGATTCGGACAGCAGCCAGGGGTCGACCTGGACCGGCTCCGGCAGCGTCTCCCCCGCCGCGATGCCGGCCAGGCCCGCGAAGATCAACGCCGCGATCGCCAGGTACGGGTTGGCCATCTGGTCGAAGCATTTCACCTCGACGTTCGCGGCCCACGCGTGGCTGCCGGCCGGGCCGGTCACCACGCGCAGCGCGGCTTCCCGGTTCTCAAGGCCCCACACGGCGAACGCGCCGGCCCAGTGCTGCGGGATCAGGCGCAGATAGCTCGCCACCGACGGCGCGCCGATCGCCAGCAGCGCCGGCAGCCGGTGCAGGATGCCGGCCGTGTACGACTCGGCTTCCGCTGTCATGCCGACCGGGCCGGTGCCGCCCGCGAACAGGTTGGTGTCGCCGCGCCACAGGCTCAGATGCACGTGGCCACCGTTGCCCACGTTGTCCGCGACCACTTTCGGCGAGAACGACACCCGAAGGCCGTGCCGCACGCTGATCGCCCGGATGGTCTCCCGCACCAACACGTAGTCGTCCGCGGCGTGTACCGGATCGGCCGCGCCGACGGACACTTCGAACTGGCCAGGGCCGTACTCGGGGTGGATCTGGTCCACCGTGATGCCCTGCTCGGTCAGTGCGACGACCAGGTCCCGCACGTAGTCCGAGCGGTCGACCAGCCGGGCGTGGCTGTACGCCGGGCCGCGCACGGCTGGCGCGAAATCCTCGTCGTCGTGGCCGATCACCCATTCGACCTCGAACGCCACTTTTGCCGTGTAGCCCTGTGCCGCCAACCGATCCGTCGCCGCGCGGGCCAGGGTGCGCTGGTCGACCGGATGCGGCTGGCCGTCCAGCCGGTAACGGTCGGCCGGCGCCCACGCCCAGCCCGGCTGCCCGGCCAGCACGGTCAGCCGGTCGAGATCCGGGTGCAGCCGCAGGTCGCCGACCGCGCCGGACGTCATCGGGATGTCGTTGAACAGGAACGTGTCGAAGCACGGTGACGCGCCGATCCCCCACGTGGCGGAGGATTCCAGCTTCGCCAGCGGTACCGCCTTCACGCGGGTGACGCCACTGTTGTCCACCCAGGTGACCGCGACCGCCCGCACCCCATGCCCGTCGAGATCGGCCGACAGTGCGCGCGCCCGCTCCGCCGACTCCTGACGATCACGCTCATCCATCGCGGCACCCCACTGTGTCCTGAGTTCACAACTGTCTTGACGCGCTCGGCATGTCGGGGCGACGCTACCGCAGGCAGGCGCCATTCATCCTGATCACGCGGGGAGCGGGCATGTCCGAACAGCTGATCTCGACGGTCACCGAGCCCACCCGCACCGGACTGCGCCGCAACCTGTCGGTGTGGCAGGCGGTCGGCCTCTCGGTCGCGTTGATGGCGCCGAGCATGGCCGCCAACATCAACCCGCAGCAGACCGCGGTGGCCGCGGGGCGGGCCGTGCCGCTGGCGTTCTTCCTCAGCGCGATCGGGGTGCTGCTGGTGGCGTACGGGTTCGTCCGGCTGTGCCAGTACTACCAGCACGCCGGGTCGGTGTACGCCTTCGTCGGGCGGACGCTGGGTACGCGCGCCGGGGTGGTGTCCGGCATCGGACTGCTCGGCACGTACACGTTCTACGCGGTGGTCACGGCGTCCGCGGCCGGCAACCTGGGCACGGCATTCCTTCAGGAGACCGGTATCTGGCCGAATCCGCCGAAGGACGGGCCGTTCGTGCTGGTCGCGGTCGCGCTGGTGGGCGCGTGGCTGCTGGCGGTGACGCCGGCGAAGCGTGGCACCAGCATCCTGCTGAGCATCGAGGGGGTCACGGTCGCGGTGATCCTGCTGGTCACGGTGATCATCGCGGTGCGGCTGATCGGCGGGACCGGGCCGGCCGGGCAGCATTTCACGACGAGCGTGTTCTCGTTCACGTCGGATGTGGGGATGTCCGGCGTGTTCCTCGGCGCGGTGTTCGGGTTCCTGTCGTTCGCCGGGTTCGAGGCGGCGGCGACGCTCGGCGAGGAGACGCAGGACGCCAAGCGCAACATCCCGAGAGCGATCCTCGGTACCGCGCTGTTCGGCGGCGTGTTCTTCGTCGTGGTCACGGCGATCGAGATGATGGCGTTCGGCACGGATGCCAAGGCGGTCGGCCAGTTCAAGAATTCGTCGTCGCTGCTCGGCGATCTCGGCACCGGCTACATCGGATCGTGGGTCGGGGACGTGATCAGCCTCGGTGCCGCGATCAGCGCGTTCGGCTGCTGCCTCGCGTGCGTCGTCGGCGGCTCGCGGCTGCTGTACGCGTTGAGCAGGGACACGGTGGGTGATCGCGGGATCGGGCGCCTGTCCCGGCGTGGCACGCCCGCCGGTTCGGTCAGCGTGGTCGCGGGCATCGCGGCGGGGATCGTGCTGCTGTCTGTGTTCGCGTTCGGTGCGACGGCTACTGACACGTTCGCGTGGTCCGGGTCGATCGGGACCCTGATCATCCTGGTGATCTACCTACTGACCACGATCGGCGCGATCCGGCTCGTGTTCATCCAGCGCAGGATGTCGGTGCCGATGTGGCAGGTCATCTTCCCGATCGGCGGGATCGGGCTGCTCGGTTACACGGTGTACGTGAACCTGGTGCCGTACCCGACCACCGGGCCCGCGAAGTGGTTCCCGGTGGTGTCCGGCGGGATTCTGGTGCTGGCGACCGTTGTCGTGCTGGCGGCGCCCGCACTGGCCCGTCGGATGGCCGGGCGGCTCGCCGAGACTGAACAGGCATGACCGACAGCCTGCTGGCGTGTGTGGCCGAACTGCCGTTGGTCGACCACCACTGCCACGGCCTGGTGCGGACGGAGCTTGACCGCACGTCGTTCGAGGAGCTGCTCACCGAGGCGGACACGGTCAGTCCGTTGGGCACCACGCTGTTCGACTCGCTGATCGGGCTCGCCGTGCGCCGGTGGTGCGCGCCCGTGCTCGACCTGCCGCCACACGCCGAGCCGGACGACTACCTGGCCCGCCGGGCGGAACTCGGTGCCGCCGAGGTGAACCGCCGGTTCGTGCGGGCGACCGGCAGCACGGACCTGTTGGTGGACGGCGGTTTCCGGCCCGAACAGCTGACCACTGCCGACGAGTTGGCCGCGCTCG
>DATBCR010000377.1:0-11854 GCA_036270375.1 Pseudonocardiaceae bacterium
CCGCGCGGGTCCGTCGCCGCCATCAGCTCGTAGTCACCGAGTGACTGGATCTGCTTGGCGTACGGCGTGTGCAGCAACGACCCGGCCTCGGCCGCCGCCGTTTGTGCCTCCGTCAACGGCACCTGGCAGTTGGCCGTGGTCAGCAGCGCGCCCATCACCCGGTCACCTACGACGAGCATGCTGATCGAACCCGTTGGCACGCCAGGGAACTGTCTCGGCATGAACGTCGCGGGCGCGCTGGCACACGGCGGCGGTGCGTTGGCCGGGGGCGGCGGCTGCTGGCCGAAGGGCTGGTCCGGGGCACCGGGCGGCCTCGGCGGTGGGGTGGACGCGATGCGGACGGCCGAGCTGAGCTGGCTGTTGAGCTGGCCGACCAGGAAGCCGTGCAGGAACAGCTCCGAGACCACGCCGATGACGAGACACACGACCGCCAGCAGCACGACGATGCCGGCCAGCAGTCGGGTCCGCAGCGACCAGCCCTTCGGTGACCAGGGGCGTCGCGTGTCAGGAGGTCGGTTTGAGGACATAGCCGGCGCCGCGCAGCGTGTGGATCATCGGCTCCCGGCCGGCGTCGATCTTCTTGCGAAGATACGAGATGTACAGCTCGACGATGTTGGCCTGGCCGCCGAAGTCGTAGTGCCACACCCGGTCCAGGATCTGCGCCTTGCTCAGCACCCGGCGGGCGTTGCGCATCAGGTAGCGCAGCAGCTCGAACTCGGTCGCGGTCAGCTCGACCAGCTCGCCACCCCGGTACACCTCGCGGCTGTCCTCATCCAGCGTGAGGTCGCCGACGGTGAGTGTGGACCCGGTGACGGCCTCGGCCACCTGGGTGCGTCGCAGCAGGGCCCGCAGGCGCAGCACGACTTCTTCGAGGCTGAACGGCTTGGTCACGTAGTCGTCGCCGCCCGCGGTGAGCCCGGCGATCCGGTCCTCGACGGCGTCCTTGGCGGTCAGGAACAGCACGGGCAGGTTCGGGGTGCGCTCGCGGAGCCTGCGCAGCACGTCAAGGCCACTCAGGTCGGGCAGCATCACGTCGAGCACGACGACGTCTGGGCGGAACTCCCTCGCCACGCGTACCGCCGTCGACCCGTTGCCGGCGCTGCGCACCTCCCAGCCCTCGTAGCGCAGGGCCATGGTGACCAGTTCGGCCAGGGTCGGCTCGTCGTCGACGACGAGCACCCGCACCGTCGATGACTGCTCCGACCCGGACGGGACGGGGCGTGGGCCGCTGTTCGCTGCTGACATTGTCTGATCATCCGAAAGTTCGATGTGCCCACACTGTGTCCTTGCTGTGTACCACCTGTGCGGTATCACCGCATCCGGTCACAGGCAGTCCGTACCGCCGTCACAGGGAGCCCACAGCGGGGCGCTCGATGGTGGATGGCATGACGACACAACAGAGCAGTGTTCCGCCGGGTGGTGGACCGGACGTGCCGCCGCTGCCTCGGACGTGGGGCGCGCCGGTGCCGACGTCTGAGCGGGCGAGCAGTCCGTGGTCGGCGAAAAAGATCATCATTTCGGCGGCGATCGCGGTGGTGATCGTGGCCGGTGGGACGGTCGGGGTGATCGCGGCGACCAATCACTCGTCCACGACGGGCGCCGGCGGTGGGCCGGGTGGCGCGCCTGGTGGTGGCCGCTTCGGTGGGCCAGGCGGGTTTGCGGGTGGCGGACCGGGTGGTGGTGCGTTGGTGAATGCGCTGCACGGTGATTTCGTGGTGTCGGGCAGCGGTGGTTACACCACTGATCGACTGCAAACCGGAACGGTTACCACGGTCTCGGCCACCGATATCACGTTGGCCTCTGTCGACGGCTACACGCAAACCTATCTGATCAATTCCGCTACCAGTGTGGATGGCGGTTCCGACACGATCACCAATGTTGCCAAGGGCAATACCGTGACCGTTGTCGCCGCGCTTTCCAATGACACGGCGACAGCTACCACAATCGAGGACCGAACGCTGAACGGTGGCCGGGGTGGCGTGAATTCCGGTCAGGGTCCCGGTCCTGGCAACTGAAGTCAGCCCGATGTGGCACCCGCCGTGCGGACCGCGTTGTCGATGATCAGGGTGCCGCGCCGGGCGATGATGGTGAACCGGTACGGCTCGTGGGTGACGGCACCGCGTTTGGTCACGAAATTGATTACCGCCGTGATCATGTTCGGGCCGACCTGGCGGAAACCGTCCGGTGCCACCTCATTGATTGTGGCATAGAACGTCCGGAAAGCGGTGAAGGTGGTTTTGGCCTGTAACCGGACGGACAGCAGTTGGAACGCGTCGTGCACGTCGCCGGGGAGTAGCCGATAGTAGCGGGTCACCAGGTCGGTCATGCCGCCGAACGACGGCGTGCCCACGACGGTGGGTGGCACGGTCGGCGATGTCGTCACCACGCTGGTGGTGCTTGTACCCGCCAGTGGCGGGGTGTGGTGGCCGGCACGTTCGACCACGTACACGGCGCCGCCGATGGCCAGCAGTGCCACCACGATCATGGTGGCCAGCCGCAACGGGCGGCGTCTTTTCCTGATCGGGACCGGCCTTGTGTGCGGCAACGCGGCGGCGGCCAGGTTGTCCGGTCTCGGCTCGGGAATCAGCGTGGCCGGGCGGGCCACCGGTGGCACCGGTTTCGTCCAGGCGACGCCGCCGTCGGCGACCGACGGCTCGGCGACGACGGTGTGCTGTGCGGCGACGGCGGCCAGGTCCTCGTACACCTCGCGCATGGTCGGGCGGTCGGCCGGGTCGGTGCGGAGCAGGCGCATCAGAATCGGGGTCAGCGGGCCGCCGTTGGACGGTGGCGACACCTTGCCGTTGGCGACAAGGTGCAGCAGCGCGAGCGGATTGTCGTTGAGCCCGAACGGTGGCGTGCCCTGGACGGCCGCGTAGAGCGTCGAGCCGAGCGCGAAGACGTCGGACGGGGGCGCCGGGTTCTCGCCCTTGGCCATTTCCGGGGCGAGGTAGGCGGGCGTGCCGGTGACGAGGCCGGTCGCGGTGACCACGACGTCGTCCCTTGCCCGGGAGATGCCGAAGTCGGTGATCTTGACCGTGCCGTCGTCACCGAGCAACACGTTGCCCGGCTTGACATCCCGGTGCACGACACCGACCGCGTGCGCCGCGGCGAGACCGGCCGCCGCCTGCGCGCCGACGTCGGCGACGAGCCACGGCGACATCGGGCCGCTGTCCCGCAGCACCATGGCGAGGCTGCGGGACGGCACGTACTCCATGATCAGCCACGGCTGGCCGTCGTCCTCGGCCACGTCGTAGACGATCACCACGTTCGGATGTTGCAGGCGGGCGGCGATCCGGGCCTCCCGCATGGCACGGAGTCGCGCCTCGCCGGCCTGGCGTTCGTCGAGGCCGGGTTGCAGCAGGAGCTGTTTCACCGCGACCGTGCGGCGCAGTCGGTCGTCCCTGGCCCGCCAGACGATGCCCATCGCGCCGACGCCGACCTGTTCGCCCAGTCGGTAACGCCCAGCGATCAGGCGATCCTGATCAGTCACCACAACTCCCGACTCCGCGCGACGCACAACACTTCCCACCAAGGACAGCGTTCACCACTACCACGTCGTTACGACACCGATGGTGGCCCGGCCCGGCGCCGACCGCCACCATGCCACCCGGCGCGGGTCCCGGTGATAGCAAATCGTCGGATGACCGCAACGGCGGGGGCTGCGGTGTGGCGCAGGTCGGGATGACAGACTTCCCGCGTGGAATACCAGCTGACCGCCGAGGTCATCCCACCGGCGACGACGCCGGCCCTTGACGCGTTGCAGCGCCACGGCGTTGCCGCCCTGCTGGACGAGCACCTCGATCTGCTCGCGGAGATCGAGGGGCCGGACGGTGTCGAGATCGAGCCGGTCGACCACCGGGTGTCCGTCGAGCCGAATGGCGCGTCCATCAACTGGGTCCTGGACGCCCCCGCGCTCGTTTTCGCGGAGGACGCCGCCCGGCAGGTGCTCGGCGAACTGCTGGAACGCACCGAGTTGCTGACCGACTGGTCCGTCCGGCGATGCGAGGTGACGGCCAGTGACGAGGATCTAGCGGCCGCACTTGCCGGAGCTGCCTCGGACGACGACGCGGACGAGACCGTCGAGATCGAGATCGACCTGGATGACCTGGACGAACTGGGGATCTTGACCGGGATCGGCGAGCCGACCGATGAAGACCGGGCGGCCAAGCGGGAACAGCTGATCGAGGCCGCGGAGGCGCTCGGCGCGTTCGGCCTCGAAGCGCTCGGCCACGACGAGGACGATCCGGACTGCGAGGTCAGCGACGAGGCGGCCGTCCTGGTCGCCGGGGCGCTGGTGCAGGGGCTCGAACTGCTGACCGAGGAGCTGTTCATCGACGTCCAGACGTTGGAGGACGCCGGCACCTCGGCCAGCGAGCAGGAGGTGCTGTGGGTGCTGCACGACCTGCCGACCCGCTACGCGGGGCACTACACGGCGTTGTTCGCGAAGAAGTTCCTGATCATGATGGCCGTGCTCGGCTACCGGCTGGCGCTGCCCGAATGGGACGGTCCGCTGAACACGGCCGAGGTGCTGGCGATCAACCTGATGAAGTCGGCCGCCCGCAACCAGCTCGAACTCGCCGGGCTCGCCGATGAGCTGCCGCTGGACGAGATGTTCGAGGTGTTCGACGAGTACGCGTTCGAGGATCTGGACGTCAGCGGGCTGTACGCGGACGCGGATGCGGACGAGCTGGACGACGAAGACGATATCGACGAGCTGGTGCTCGTGGAGTGGTTCGAGCCGGTCGCCGAACTGGACGACGACACCGACGACACCGACGACACCGAGGACTCGGACGAGTCGGATGAGTCGGTCGAGTCCGGCAGTCTCGCCTCGGTCGAGCAGGCCTGACGGATCGCATCTATCCGGCGGTCCGGGGCAATCCGGTGGGCCCACGCTTACGAATGGTGGGCGTACCCGAATGTTGAGAGGGGCCGTGGATGGACGACTCCATCCGGTCGATCCGCCGGCCGAAGCAGCCGGTGGACCCGTCCGAGCAGAACGCCGGCCCGAGCCCGGAGGACCTGTTGGCGCTGGTCGCCAAGGGTGACGAGGGCGCGTTCGAGCAGCTGTACGACGTGGTGGCCGGGCCGGTGTTCGGTGTCGTACGGCGGGTGGTGCGCGATGCCGCCCAGTCGGAGGAGGTCACCCAGGAGGTACTGGTCGAGCTGTGGCGTACGGCCACCCGGTTCGACCCGGCCCTCGGCGGCGCGCTGAACTGGGCGTTGACCCTGGCCCACCGGAGGGCGGTGGACCGGGTGCGGTCGGCGCAGGCGGCCGCGAACCGGGACGAGCGGGTTGGCGCCATGTCGGCGGACCGCGCGTTCGACGAGGTCGCCGAGGCGGTGGCGGCCCGCCTGGAACACGAGCAGGTGCGCAGGTGCCTTTCGTCGTTGACCGGGCTGCAGCGTGAGTCGGTCATGTTGGCCTACTACGGCGGGAACACGTATCGGGAGGTCGCCCAGCTGCTGAACACGCCGCTCGGCACCATCAAGACGAGACTGCGCGACGGCCTGATCCGGCTGCGCGATTGTCTGGGGGTGGCGTGATGAATCCGGAGTTGCACACGCTGACAGGTGCCTATTCCCTTGACGCGATCGACAATTCGGAACGGGGCGACTTCGAGCGGCATCTGGCGGCGTGCCCGGAATGCGCGCAGGAGGTCGCGGAACTGCGGCGGACGGCGAGCCGGTTGGGGGCGGCCATTTCGGAGGACCCGCCGGGACGGTTGAAGCAGCGCGTTCTCGAGGAGATCAAGCGGGTCCGGCAAGATTCGCCCGGTGGGTTGCGGGTGGTCGGATCGGGTGGCTGGGCACGGGTGGGGGCTCGGCGCTGGGTTGTCGGGGTTACGTCTGTTGCCGCCGCGGTTGCCTTGGCGCTGGCCGGGACTTTCGGTGTGATCGCGTTGCGGGCGCAGCATCAGTTGGCCGGGGCGCAGGGGGCGTTGGCTCAGGCCAGTGGGCGGTACGCGTCGGTGGCGCAGTTGCTTTCCGAGCCGGACGTGCGGGCCGTTTCGAGCAATGGGACCAATGGTGGCAGTGCTACCGCTATTGCTTCGCGGACGTTGGACAAGGCTATTCTGCTGACGTTTCATTTGCCGGCGACGCCGTCGAACGAGACTTATCAGGCGTGGGCGATCGGGCCTGGTGGGGCGCATTCACTGGGGTTGTTGTCCGGTGGGTCCGCGGTTCCTGTGGTGTTGAACGGGTTGGCCGGGACGACCAAGTTCGGGGTCACGGTCGAGCCGGCCGGCGGGTCCAAGCAGCGGACGACGACTCCGGTGATCTTGTTCGACGTGCCGGCGTAGGGGTCTTCGGGCGCTTCGCCCCAGCATGCCGATGTGATGTGGGTCACACCTGGCCGATCGACCAATCCGCCGCGCCGACCGCACCGAAGGGCTGACCGGGCGGGGTTCGTCCCAATGATCAAAATCCCTGGTCATTGATGGTTGGGAGGAATTCCGGATCCGTCCCGAGGGGTGCTAGGCCGGCGAGTATCGCCCCCCTGCTCGCCGGCCTGGCTGGGCATCCCCCCGCAGCTCGACTAACTATGCACTCGACCGTATAGTCACTCTAGCGACGATACGGGAGGGTGGCACTCATGGCGGGACCTCGGGGATTCCATGTGCACGCCGGCCGGGCCGGGATCGCCGACGACGGCCGGGACGACTTCGCCGTGCTGGTATCGGACACCCCTGCGGTGGTGAGCGGGATGTTCACGCGGTCCCGGTTCGCGGGGCCGAGTGTGGTGCTGTCGCGGGCGGCGTGCCAGGACGGCCAGGCGCGCGGCGTGGTTGTGTTGTCCCGCAACGCGAATGTGGCAACCGGCATGGTCGGCGCACGGCAGGCGGCCGAGGTGCGGGACAGCGTCGCGAAGGCACTCGGCGTGACGCCGGACGAACTGCTGATCGCGTCCACCGGCGTGATCGGCGTCGAGTACCCGATGGCACGGGTCGAGGCGGCGATCGACCGGCTCACGTATCCGACCGGCACGGACTTCTTGGCGGCGGCCACCGCGATCATGACAACGGACACCCGGCCGAAGGTGATCAGCCTGCGGTGCGGCGACGCGACCGTGGTCGGCATCGCGAAGGGTGTCGGCATGATCGAGCCGAATATGGCGACGATGCTGGCATTCTTCTGCACGGACGCATTGGTTTCCCGGGGCGATCTGGATCGCGTTTTCAGATCCATTATCGAGCGCACGTTCAATGCGGTGAGTGTGGATACCGATACGTCGACGAGTGACAGTGCGGCCATTTTCGCGAATGGCCAGGCCGGGCCGGTCGATCTTGTCGAATTCGAGCGGGTGTTGTATGAGGCGGCACTTTGTCTGGTGAAGGAGATCGCGAGTGACGGCGAGGGCGCGAGCAAGCTGATCGAGGTTCGGGTTGCCGGGGCACGGGATGCGGCGCAGGCCAAGCGGGTGGCGAAGGCGATCGTGAACTCACCGCTGGTGAAAACGGCGGTGCACGGCGGCGACCCGAACTGGGGCCGAGTGGCGATGGCGATCGGGAAATGCGAGGACGATCTGGACATCGACCAGGAACGGGTGCGGATCGGTTTCGCGGATTTCGAGGTGTATCCGGCGCGACCCGATGCTGTAACAATGGCGCGACTCGTCGAGCATTTGAGTGGCGGTGAGGTGTTGATTCGGGTCGATCTGGGCATAGCGGACGGGGAGTTCACGGTGTACGGCTGCGACCTGACCAACGGGTACGTGCACATCAACTCCGCGTACACGACCTGACCCGGCGCCCACGGGCGGCGTGCCGGCAACGAGGATGGCAGCGTGACGAGCACACCACGCACCTGGCGCCGGCTGGCCATGCTGGCCAGGACACCGCGCCGCGGCCGAGGATTCTGGTTCAGCGTGGCCATCGACGTACTGTGGCCGGTGGCGATGGCGCTGATCGTGCCGGTCTGGCGGGGCGGCGAACGGGTGCCGGCGAGCGGACCGGTGCTGCTGGCGTCGAACCACGTGTCGTTCGTGGACCCGATCACGGAGACGGCGTTCGTACTGGCACACGGCCGAATCCCCAGATACCTGGCCAAGGCGAGCCTGTGGCGGGTACCGGTGATCGGACGGGTCCTGTCCGGCGGCGGCCACATCCCGGTACACCGCGAGGGCAGGGAAGCTTTGTTGGCATACCGGGGCGCGGTACAGGCATTGGAACGCGGCGAGGCGGTCCTGGTGTACCCGGAAGCGACGTTCACGACCGACCCGGACGGGTGGCCGATGCAGGGCAAGACGGGCATCGCGAAAATGGCCCTGACCAGCGGCGCACCGGTAGTGCCGATCGCACACTGGGGCGGACAGCGGGTGCTGCCGCACGGGAAGTATCTGCCAAGGTTGTTGCCGCGCAAGAAGGTCTACACGTACGTCGGAGAGCCGGTCGACCTGTCGGACTTCGCCGGCCAACCGATGTCCCGCACCGTCCTGACAGCGGCAACGGACAGGATCATGGCGGCGATCACGGAACTGCTGAAGGAAATCCGAAGCACCGAGACCCAAACAGAGATCAATTGATGATCCCGCTCGAACTCTGGTACTCACACAGCCAAACCGAAGGCGACATCGCTCGCACGCACGAGGAACTGGATGCCGTGCTGGACCGGATCGCCGCGTTGTCCGATGCCGAGTGGCCGGTGCTGGCGACGTTGAGCGAGGTTGGCAGTAGGTTCGGACCACCGTTGTACGTCGGCTTTCACGAGAGCAAGGGCGCTCTGATGTATCCCGGCGAATCGGATCGCGAGTACACCCTGGGTGAGGGAACCCAGGACGGCGACCCGCTCCTGTACATGTACATGACGTCGGACGACGAGTTCCCGCCCAATGCCGAGGTGTCGGCCTCGCTCGTTCGGCAGGCCGCGCATGAGTTCGCTGACACCGGGTTGCGGCCTGCCTGTGTGCGGTGGCAGGTCTGGGAGCCGGAGTTCGCCGATTCGGGGTCGGAGCGGCCGGAGCAGTCGTGAGAAGCTGGACCGGTTGGGATTGATCAGCGGACGCCGGGAGGACTGATGACCGTCAGCGTTGACGAATCCTGGTTGATGGGGCTGCGTGATCGGCTTTCGCTGGCGCAGAAGGTTCGGCTGTTGACCGGTCAGGACTTCTGGTCCGTCCCGGCCGAGCCGGCGATCGGCTTGCGGTCGTTGGTGGTGTCGGACGGGCCGGCCGGGGTGCGAGGTACGTCCTGGAGTGAGCTGTCCACCTCCGTCAGTCTGCCCTCGCCAACCTCGCTCGCGGCCAGTTGGGATGTCGGGCTTGTTCGGCGGGTGGCTGGGCTGCTGGCGCAGGAAGCCCGCCGCAAGGGGGTGGACGTGGTGCTCGGGCCTACCGTGAACCTGCATCGCAGTCCGTTGGGGGGGCGGCATTTCGAGTGTCTTTCCGAGGATCCGCTGCTGACCGCCGTGCTGGGCACCGCCTACGTGCATGGCTTGCAGGACAACGGCGTTGGCGCCACCGCGAAGCACTACGTCGGCAACGAGTCGGAGACCGAGCGCTTCACCGTTGACATCCGGATGGACGAGCGGACGCTGCGCGAACTGTATCTCGCGCCGTTCGAACTCATGGTCCTCGACGGTGGCGCCTGGCTCGTCATGGCCGCCTACAACAGCGTCCACGGCGCCACCATGACCGAGAACCCGCTGCTCACCCACCCACTGAAGGACGAGTGGGGCTTCGACGGCGTCGTCATCTCGGACTGGGTCGCCACCCGGTCCACCTCGGCGTCCGCGTCGGCCGGGTTGGATCTTGTCATGCCTGGGCCCGAGGGGCCGTGGGGCGACGCGCTGATCGCGGCTGTCCAGAACGGGACGGTGCCCGAGACCGCGGTGGACGACAAGGTGCTACGCCTGTTGCGACTCGCGGCCCGCGTCGGTGCGCTGGGAGCCGAACCGCCGCGACCAGCCGCTGTCGAGCCCGCGCCGCTTGCCAGGGTTGCCGCCGCGGATGGCATGGTTCTGTTGCGCAACAACGGCTTACTGCCGCTGGCAAACCCCGGCCGGGTCGCGGTGATCGGGCAACTCGCGGATGATGCGAGGACGCAGGGCGGCGGCAGCGCGACCGTGATCCCGGACTACACCGTGTCCCCGCTGGCCGGGCTGCGAAACGCCCTCGACGTCACATACTCCGTCGGAGTCCGGCAAGGGGACGGGCTACGTCCGATGCCGCGACAGTTGATCACCAACGCCACCGGACAGCCGGGGTTCGACGTGCACTGGCTCACCGACGACGGAACCGTACTGCGCCACGAACTTCGGCACGCCGGGCACCTCGTCTGGCTCGGCGACGCCGAACGACGCGCCACCACCGTGCGGATATCCGGCCGGTTCCGGGCCGACGCCGCCGGCACCTGGCAGCTCGGCGTCGTCGGTAACGGTCGGTTCACGCTCGATCTGGCCGGCGAACGCGTCCTCACCGAAACCCTGGTCAAGGGCGGCGACGGGCCGGGCAGCGACCTCATGGACACACCACAGGCGGCCACCGCGCGCGAACTGGCCGAAGGCGCCGAACTCGACCTCGTCCTCACCCACCACCCCGACCCCAACAGCGCCGTGCTCGGCATGACCCTCGGCGTCGAACGACCGCACCCGCCCGCCGACGTGGAATTCGCCGAGGCCATCGAAGCGGCCAAGACGGCCGATGTCGCGGTCGTCGTCGTCGGCACCACGGAAGCCGTGGAGAGCGAGGGATTCGACCGGCACGATCTCGCGCTGCCGGACGGACAGGACGACCTGGTTCGCGCGATCGCCGCCGCCAACCCGCGCACGGTGGTCGTCGTGAACTCCGGCGGTCCGGTGCTGCTGCCGTGGCGGAACGACGTCGACGCACTGCTGCTCGCCTGGTTCGGCGGGCAGGAGATGGGCGCCGCGCTGGCCGACGTGCTCCTCGGCGTCCGTGAGCCCGGCGGCCGCCTGCCCACCACCTGGCCGGCCGCCCAATCCGACGCGCTGTCCACGACGCCGACCGACGGCGTGCTCCACTACACCGAGGGCCTGCACATCGGCTACCGCGCCTGGCTGCGCGCCAACCGCGAGCCGGCATTCCCGTTCGGGCACGGCATCGGCTACACCACCTGGGAATATCTCGACATCTCCATTGTGGACAATGAAGTAACAGTCAAGGTCCGCAACACCGGATCGCGCCATGGCAAGGAAGTCGTCCAGGTCTATCTGTCCCGATCGGACAGTGCCATCGAAAGACCAGCACGCTGGCTGGCCGGTTTCGCCGTCGTGACAGCCGATCCGGGCACGGAGACCACGGCGACGATCACGCTGCCCGCCCGCACCTGGCAGCACTGGTCGGTGGCGGAACAGGCATGGGCCACCGAGCCGGGCACGTTCACCGTTGCCGCCGGACGCTCCGTCGCCGACCTCCCGTTGCGCGCCAACCTGACCGTGTCCTGACCCCACACGGACGAACCCGGGTGGACCACCGATGCCCAGTGGTCCGGACCGGTCAACGCACCAGCACCGTTGACCGTTGACCGTTGCCTTGACTCAAGTAAGTGGTCTAGTCCACTTTCGAAGTCAACATCTTCGTCGCCCGGGAGGAATCATGCCGTCCCCGCTGCGATCGCGCCGAGGGATTGCCGCACTGGCTTCCGTGTTGCTGGCCGGTGGCGTGATCGCCGCCCTCACCACCACGGCCGATCCGGCGAACGCGGCAAATACGAACCTCATCACCAATCCGGGCTTCGAGACCGGCGACCTGACCGGCTGGGCGACGGTGACCGGCACCGCCTCTATCGTCTCGAGCGGGGCCCACTCGGGCACCTACGCCGCCCAGCTCGGAGCGACGACGGCGACCAACGGCGACTCTTCGATCAGCCAGAGCTTCACCGTGGCGCAGCCA
>DATBCR010000378.1:0-6431 GCA_036270375.1 Pseudonocardiaceae bacterium
CGGCACCCTGGGCCGTGGTTTCGGGCGTCTATCCGACCCTTGTGCGCCTCCACCAACCCCCGCGCGATGGCCAGGCCGAGGCCTGCGCCTGCGGGCTCGTCCGGGTCGGTGGCCGGGGTGCGGGCTGCGGTGCCCCGGAACGCCACGTCGAACACCCGGCTCAACTCCTGTTCTGGGATGCCGCCGCATGCGTCGTCGACGTGCAGTAACGCGTCTCGGCCGTCCATACCCAGGCCTACCATCACCGAACCGTCCGGGGGTGTGTGGCGGATGGCGTTGGACAACAGGTTCCGGACGATTCTGGCCAGTTCCGGGTCGCTTCCTAACACAACCGGCCACGCCCGCACGTCCGCGTATACCCGGACCCGTTTGCGGCTCGCCACCGGCAGGGCGGCCGCTACCGAATCGCTGACCACATCGCGAAGTGGTACGGCCGACAATGTCAACCGCAATGCGCCGGCCGTGATTCTTGACAATTCGAAAAGGTCGTTTACCATGCCGGACAGGCGGGTGGACTCGTTGCTTATGCGATATGCGTAGCTGGCTACTTCTGTCGGCTGGACCACCATTCCGTCCGACAACGCCTCTGCCATCGCGCGGATGCCGGCCAGTGGGGTGCGCAGGTCGTGGCTGATCCACGCGATCAGCTCCCGCCTTGCTGCCTCGGCGGCCCGTTCCCGTTGCCGTGCCTGGCGTTCCCACACGCTGCGGCGGGCGATCGAGCGGCCTAGCAACACCGCGGTCGGCACGGTGATCACCGCGGTCGTCAGGCACACCAGCAGCGTCGTGCTCAACACCGTGTTGAACATGAAATTGCTCACGCCGAGCACACCGGACAATTCCGCGAACAGCGGCACCAACACCAAAACCGTCATCGACGCCGCGATGGACCGCTCCCCTAGCCACCGCAACGCGAGCACGCCGATCAGCGCGACCGGCAGTGAGAACGCCAGCACGAACGGCGCGATATCGATCAGGTTCGACAGCATGGCCAACTCAACCCGTCCGGTCGTAGCGGTAGCCGACGCCCCAGACGGTGGCGATCCGGCTCGGGCGGGCCGGATCGGGCTCCACCTTCTCGCGCAGCCTGCGCACGTGCACGGTTACCGTGGACTGGTCGCCGAAGTCCCAGCCCCACACCCTGGACAACAACTCGGCCCGGGTGAAGGCGGTGCCGGCGTGCGTGATCAGGAATTCCAACAGGTCGAACTCACGGCCCGTCAGCGGCAGCGGCACACCTGCCCTGGTGGCCTGGCGGGCCGTCACGTCCATCCGCAGGTCGCCGTCCACCAACTCCTCGCGGCTAATGACAGCCTCGGCGTGCGTCCGACGCAGGACGGACGTGACGCGCAGCACCAACTCGCGCGGGCTGAACGGCTTGGCCACGTAGTCGTCCGCGCCGATGAGCAGGCCGGCGATGCGGTCGTCCTCCTCGCCGCGGGCCGTCAGCATCACGACCGGGACCGGCCAGCGCTGCCGCAGCCACCGGCACACCTCTAGGCCGCCGATGCCGGGCAGCATCAGGTCCAGCACGACCAGATCAGGCTCGGACTCCTCGGCCAGGCGCAGCGCCTGTTCGCCGTCGCCGGCGAGTTCGACCTGGTAGCCGGCGTGTTCCAGGTAGCGGCGCACCACGTCACGGACGTTCACGTCGTCGTCGACGACCAGAATCCGCTGCTCACGCCGCATCGGTCTCACCAGCTTGTCATGATCAGATGCCCGACCGCGATGGCGGTCACCGCCTGGCCGGCCAGCCACCACCGGCGGGACACCCGAGGCAGCAGGGCCCCGCCGGCCACCAGCCACACCCCGAACGGTAGCCATATCCGCTCCACTTCGGCCTTGGACAGCCCGGACTTGTCCGCGACCGCCACGGCGAGCGCGGCCGCGAGCACCAGGCCGACCACCGGCTGCCACCGGCGCCGGCACAGCTCGACGACCGCCCTGCGCAGGCCGGGCAATAACACCGGGCCGACGGCGACCACCAGTGCGGCCAGGTTGGCCCACACCCAATAGTCATACGGCCGACTCCGGCCGAGGTCTTGGTAGTAGCGCTGGGTGACCAGGTTGTACCCGTCCAGCCACCAGAATCCGGCCACCGCGAAGGCGGCCACGACCAGCCCGGCACCGAGTGTCGCGAACAGCACAGCCGACCAGCTCCGACGGGTCAGGCACACCACCAGCGCGATCGGCGCGAGCAACACCAGCCCGTAGGAGAGGAACACGCCGAAACCGAGCAGCACCCCGCCCCCACCGGTGACGAGGGCGCCGGTCACAATGCGCCCGGACCGCAGCACACCCACCCCGACGGCCAACAGCAGCAACGCGACCGACGTGACGCCCGCGAACAGGCCGTCCGCCGAGATACCGAGGTTGATCGCGCCGGGGAACAGCACCGTGAACGGCAGCGCCGCGCGGGCGGTCGCGTCGTCGCCGAGTGCCCGGATGGTGGCCGGCACGGCGATCGCGGCGAGGCAGCCGACCAGCAGGCACGTGACGCCGGCCGGGCCGCCGCCGTGCAGGCCGAGCCGGTCCAGCCCGACGAACACCAGCAGCGCGCCTGGCGGATGGCCAGACACCTGGGTGATCCAGTGGCCGGGATGGTGGTCGAGGATGTGGCTGGTGAACTGGTGCAGCATCGCGCCGATGTCGGTGATCCGCGGCACGTCCCGCAGGTACTGGTCGGAGCTGGTGAACTGGTTGGCGAGGCCGCGCTGCCAGCCGTCGATCATGGCCAGCCCGAAGGTCCAGACCACTGCGGTGCCGTAACCGAGCACGCCGAGCCGTCGCCACGACAGCCGTTCCGCCAGCTGCGGTCCCCAGATCACGACAGCCAGCGCGGTCACCACGACAACCGGTGTGCCGGCACCGATGTGTGGCACGAAATGGCCGAACAGTGGCGGCGCCCACGCGAACAGCCGGCCGTAGCTGTACCAGTGCCGCCAGGTGATCACGAGCGTCGCGGCGGCCACCAGCGCGAGCGCGAGAACGGCGGCCAGCACGTCGAGCCGGATGCCGCCACCCCGGCCAGCGGGGGTGGATACGTCGGATTCCGGCTGGTCGAGGACGGGCGTGTCGGTAGGCAGGACCACCGGACGACCCTAGTTGCCGCGGCGGTAGCGGCGCTGACCGGATCGACAATTCGTCAGAACTCTGTAACACACTTGACCGTGTCACACTTTGGTAAGCACGGTAAGGGTTTCCGCCGTCCGCACGAACCCCTACCTTGATCGCGTGGACACAGAACGCACCACAGTAGACGTTGTGCTGCCCTGCCTTGACGAGGCCGCCGCGCTGCCGGGAGTGCTCGGCGCGCTGCCGCCCGGCTATCGGGCCCTTGTGGTGGACAACGGCTCGACCGACGGCTCACCGGAGGTCGCGGCGGCGCTCGGCGCCCGGGTCGTCCGGGAGCGGCGCAAGGGCTACGGCGCCGCCGTGCACACCGGTATCGAGGCCGCCACCAGCGACATCGTGTGCGTGCTCGACGCGGACGGCTCGCTCGACCCCGGTGTGCTGCCGCTGCTGGTGGCCAGAGTCACCGACGGCGACGCCGAACTGGCGATGGGGCGACGGGTGCCGGTCGGCCGGGGTGCGTGGCCGTGGCACGCACGGGCCGGCAACGCGGTGCTGGCTGCCATGCTGCGCCGCAAGGGGCTGAACGTGCGGGACATCGGCCCGGCGCGGGCGTTCCGGCGGGCCGACATGCTGGCGCTGAACGTGCAGGACCGCGGTTTCGGCTACCCCCTTGAGCTGCTGCTGCGAGCGGCCGAGGCGCACTGGCGGGTGGTCGAGCTGGACGTGGCGTACCGGCCAAGAACCGAGGGTACGAAGTCGAAGGTGTCCGGCTCGGTGCGTGGCACGGCCCGCGCCGTCCGGGACATGGCAGGGGTCTGGCGATGAGTGCCACCCGGTTCTGCCTGCTGGTGGTGGCGAAGGCGCCGGTGCCGGGCCTCGCGAAGACCCGCCTTACCCCGCCCGCGACACCCCGGCAGGCCGCCGGTATCGCCGCCGCCGCACTGCTGGACACGCTGGACGCAGTGCGGCACACGCCGGGCGCCGTGCCGGTGGTCGCGATGACCGGCGACCTGGACCTTGCGTGCCACGCGGACGAACTGCGGGCGGCGCTGGCCCCGATGACGGTGATCGGGCAGCGTGGCCCGGACTTCGCGCACCGCCTCGCGAACGCGCACGCCGACGCCGCGCTGTGCTGTCCTGGGCTGCCGATCCTGCAGATCGGCATGGACACGCCACAGGTGACGCCGGACCTCCTCAGCGGCACGGTCGCCCTGCTCGCGGACGCCGATGTCGTGCTCGGCCCGGCAGAGGACGGCGGCTGGTGGGCGCTCGGCCTACGCGACCCGTTGCACGCCAACGCACTGCGCGACGTACCAATGTCCAGAGAGGACACCGGCGCGCGCACGCTGACCGCGCTGGCCCGCCGAGGCACCGACGCGATGATCGCCACCACACTGTCCGATGTGGACACTATTGTGGAGGCGATCCGAGTGGCGGAACGGATTCCGGCGAGCCGATTCGCCGCCGCCGTGGCCGCATTGACCGGAAACGCCTGGGCTGACAGCGAAGCACGACCGGTCGGTGCCGGCGGTCGACGAGGCAGCACCGCATGGACACGCGCGTGAGTCGGTCCTCCGTTCTCACGGCAGACAGTCCGTTCGATCCGGCGTTGCGTGGTGCGCGGTGCGTGCTGGAACTCGGTGGCGGTGAGCGGATCGAGCTGCCGGCGGCCCGCTGGCACGCCGAACCGGACAGGTTCGACGAACTGCTCCTCGCCCGCTGCACCGGGCACACCCTGGACATCGGCTGCGGGCCGGGACGGTTGACGTCGGCCCTCGGTGAGCGTGGTGTGCCGGCGCTCGGCGTGGACATCTCGCCGGTCGCGGTCGGGCTGACCCGGAGCCGAGGGGCGTTGGCGTTGTGTGCCAACGTGTTCGACCGGGTGCCGGCCGAGGGGCGGTGGCGGCATGCGCTGCTCGCGGACGGCAATGTGGGCATCGGCGGTGATCCGGCCGCGCTGCTGCGCCGGGTGGCGACGTTGCTCGCGCCAAATGGCACGGCCTTGGTCGAATTGGAACGGCCGGGTACCGGATTGCGGATGGACATCGCGCGGCTGATGCGCGGCGGCCGGCCGGGTGCCTGGTTTCCGTGGGCCCGGCTAGCGGTGGACGCGGTCGCCGGGCCGGCGGCGGCGGCCGGGCTGCGGGTGCTGTCCACAGGCTGGGCCGCCGGTCGCTGGTTCGCGGAGCTTGACCTATGGTGACAGGCGTGCCGTCTCCACCGCGGGCCGCCCGGCGCCCACGCAAACGACTACGACGGCCCCAACTCCCGCCGGCCGTGGCCAACCGCATACCCCAGGAGCAGGACTTCGCGTCCGCAACGCACCACCGGTCGGTGACCGCGCGGGTCGGGCTCTGGCTGGGGATCACGTTCACCGTATGTTTCATCACCGGGCTGCTCAGCCACGCGATCCAACACCCGCCGTCGTGGTTCTTCTGGCCGAGCCGGCCGGTGAATCTCTACCGGGTCACGCAGGGCGTGCACGTCATCACCGGCATCGCGTCGGTGCCGTTGCTGTTCGCGAAGCTGTGGAGCGTCTTCCCGAAGCTGTTCAGCCGGCCGCTGGTGCGCTCGCCAGTGCACGCCATCGAGCGCGGGTCGATCCTGCTGCTGTCCGCGTCGGCGTTCTTCGAGCTGGTCACCGGGATCTTCAACATCTTCCAGAACTACCCGTGGCCGTTCTACTTCCCGACCATCCACTACGCGATCGCGTGGGTGGCGATCGGCTCGATCCTGGTGCACGTCGCGGTGAAGCTGCCGGTGATCCGGCTCGGGCTTGGCGAAAAACCGGCCACGACAACAACTACTGTCGGCAGGGGCGCGGGCGGACTGTCCCGGCGCGGCTTCCTGCGGGTCACGTGGCTGACCGCCGGTGTCGCGACGCTCGCCACCGCCGGCAGCACGATTCCGTTCCTGCGCGGCGTTTCCGTGCTGGCGACGGTGTCCGGCGGTGGCAGCCAGAACCTGCCGGTGAACCGCACCGCCGCGCATGCCGGGGTGCTGGCGTCGGCCGCCGATCCGGCGTGGCGGCTCGAGTTCCGGGGACCGGCCGGCATGCACCGGTTCTCGCTGGCCGACCTGCGGGCCATGCCGCAGACCACCGCCGACCTGCCGATCGCGTGTGTCGAGGGGTGGAGCGTGTCGGCGACGTGGACCGGGGTGGCGGTGGCCGACCTGATGCGGGCGGTCGGCGCGACGCCGGGCTCGGTGCTGCGCGTGCATTCGCTCGAGCGCGGCTCGATCTACGGCAGCAGCACGCTGCCCGGCGAGCACACGAAGGATCCGTTGACACTGCTGGCTTTGCGGCTCAACGGCGAGGTGCTCGACCTCGATCACGGCTACCCGTGCCGGATCAT
>DATBCR010000379.1:0-4571 GCA_036270375.1 Pseudonocardiaceae bacterium
CGTTGAACGAGAACCGGCCCGGCTGGTAGCCGCGGACCTTCGCCTCCGTTGTCGCCGCGAACAGTTTGCGCATGTGGTCCCACACACCGGTGTAGGTGGCCGGGTTGGACCGCGGCGTCCGGCCGATCGGTGACTGGTCGACCTGCACCAGCTTGTCCACCAGTTCCACGCCCTTGACTCTGGTGTGCCGGCCGGGCACCTGCCGCGCGCCATTCAGCTTGTTCGCCAGCACGGTCGCCAGGATGTCGTTGACCAGCGTGGACTTGCCGGAACCGGACACCCCGGTGACCGCGACGAGGCAGCCGACCGGGAAGGACACGTCGATGTCGCGCAGGTTGTGCTCGCGCGCGCCGACCACGGTCAGCTGCCGCTTGCGGTCGATCGGCCGACGAAGCGCGGGCAGCGGGATCTCGGTGCGGCCGGACAGGTACGCCCCGGTCAGCGACCGCTCGTTGGTCAGCAGATCCGCGTAGGTGCCGCTGTGCACGACCTCGCCGCCGTGCTCGCCGGCGCCGGGGCCGATGTCCACGATCCAGTCGGCGGTGCGGATGGTGTCCTCGTCGTGCTCCACCACGATCAGGGTGTTACCAAGGTCACGCAGCCGGGTCAGCGTGTCGATCAGCCGGTGGTTGTCCCGCTGGTGCAGGCCGATCGACGGCTCGTCGAGCACGTACAGCACGCCGACGAGACCCGACCCGATCTGGGTGGCCAGCCGGATGCGCTGGGCCTCGCCGCCGGACAGCGTGCCGGCGGCCCGGTCCAGCGACAGGTAGTCCAGCCCGACGTCGAGCAGGAAGCCAAGGCGCGCCTGGATCTCCTTCAACACCCGGCCGGCGATCATCGCCTCGCGCTTGCCGAGTTTGAGGCTGTTGAGGAACTCCGCGCACTCGCGCACGCTCATCCCGGAGATGTCCGCGATGGACTTCTCGCCGTACGTGCGGTGTTCCAGCGTGACGGCCAGGATCTCCGGCTTGAGACGCGTGCCCTGACACGCCGGGCACGGCGCCTCGCGCATGTAGCCCTCGTACTTCTCCCGCATGTACTCGGACTCGGTCTGCTCCTGGCGCCGCTCAAGGAACGGGATGACACCCTCGAACGCGGCGTAGTACGAGCGTTCCCGGCCGTACCGGTTGCGGTAGCGGACATGCACCTGCTCGGTCACGCCGTACAGCACGGCCTTCTGCACCTTCGCCGGCAGCCTGCGCCACGGCATGTCCATCCGGAAGCCGATCGTCTCGGCGAGCGACGCGAGCAGCCGCTGGAAGTACTCCGCGGTCTGGCCGCCGCTCCACGGTGCGATCGCGCCGTCCGCGAGGGACAGTTCGTCGTCCGGCACGATCAGCTCGGGGTCGACCTCCTGGCGCACGCCGATACCCGTACACACCGGGCAGGCGCCGTAGGGCGAGTTGAAGGAGAACGACCTCGGCTCGAGATCGGTGATGGTCAGTGGGTGGTTGTTCGGGCAGGCCAGGTTCTCGGAGAAGGTGCGTTCGCGCTGGGCTGAACCCTCCGGCTCGTCGACGAACTCGATCGTGATCAGGCCGTCGGCGAGGCGCAGCGCGGTCTCCACCGAGTCGGTCAGGCGCTGCTTCGCGGTCTTCTTCACGGCCAGACGGTCGATCACGACCTCGACGTCGTGCTTCTCCTGCTTCTTCAGCTTCGGCGGGTCGGTGAGCTGGTGCACCGTGCCGTCCACCCTGGCGCGCGCGTAGCCCTGGGACTGGAGCTGCTCGAACAGGTCGACATATTCGCCCTTGCGGCTGCGCACGACCGGCGCGAGCACCTGGAACCGGGTGCCGTCGGCCAGCGCGAGCAGCTGGTCCACGATCTGCTGCGGGGTCTGCTTGCTGATCGGCTCGCCGCAGGTCGGGCAGTGCGGCTTGCCGGCCCGCGCGTAGAGAAGGCGCAGGTAGTCGTAGACCTCGGTGATGGTGCCGACCGTGGAACGCGGGTTGCGGTTGGTCGACTTCTGGTCGATCGAGACGGCGGGCGACAGTCCCTCGATGAAGTCGACGTCCGGCTTGTCCATCTGACCGAGGAACTGCCGCGCATACGCGGACAGCGACTCCACGTAGCGGCGCTGGCCCTCGGCGAAGATCGTGTCGAACGCGAGGCTCGACTTGCCGGAGCCGGACAGCCCGGTGAACACGATCAGGCTGTCCCTTGGCAGGTCGATGCTGACGCCGCGCAGGTTGTGCTCGCGGGCGCCGTGCACGACGAGTCGGTCGGCCACAGTGGTCCCTTCGACTGCGGTGTGTTCGAACTCTGCGGTGGTGGTCGGCCGGCTGCGCTGGCCACGGCACCCGGGTCCCTGGTCACCGGGCTGTGTTCTGCGCGCCCGGCGCCGGGCCACCCCGGGCGCGGACGCGCGGCTGGACCGCCAACCATGCTAGGTGCACCCACCGACAAAATCGCGGGCCGGTGCGATCCGGCCCACGATCCGGTTTCGCCGATTCGGCTCTACCGGCTGTTACCAGACGAGCCTACGCTGGCCGTACCGCCTGATCATTCCCCTTGTCTTCGGGGCGTGGCCAGCTATCACCAGCCCGTGCGTCCCGTCCGTAGCTACGCTCATGGGAGCCGCAGTGCCAGCCTTGCGAACCCAACTTTCCGATACCGATACCCAGTCACACACCGAGTCCAGCCACGGCCGGTCCGACGCGGCCCAGGTCGCGCACGACGGGCTCGTCGCGGTCAGACGGGTCAGCGAGGCACTGCACGAGATCGTCGACGGCATGAACGAAGCCACGATGCACGGCGCGAGCCGGCTCCCCGGGTGGACCCGAGGGCACGTGGTCAGCCACCTGGCCCGCAACGCGGACGGCCTGCTGAACCTGCTCATCTGGGCACGAACGGGCATCGAACACCCGATGTACGCCAGCACGGCGGACCGCGACGCCGATATCGAGGAGGGCGCGCCCCGGTTGGCGCGGGTGCAGCAGGAGGACCTGCGGGCGGCACAGCAGCGGTTCCTGCGCGCGGCCGACAGGCTGTCCCCGAGCGACTGGTCGGCCCAGGTGACGGACCGGCGTGGGCGTCCGATCGACGCGTCGCTCGTCCCGTGGATGCGGCTGACAGAGTTGTTGGTGCACCAGGTTGATCTCGGTGTCGGGGTGGACTTCGACCGGGTCGCCGAGTTGGTCGGCGCGCAGGCTGAGCCGTTTCTGCACTACGTGGTCACGCGGTTCGACAACCGGGCGGACGTGCCGGCGGTTCGGCTGACGGTGTCGTTGGGTGATGATGCCTCCCGGGTGTGGACGTTGGGTCAGGGAGACCAGGTCAGCGAGGTGCACGGGCGGGTCGCGGCCGCGGCGGCGTGGCTGACCGGCCGGGAGTACGACGGGGCGGATCCGCTTGGCGGTGACGTGCCTCGGCTGCCGGCTTGGTTGTAGCGGCCTCGGTTCGGCGCGGGGCGGATGCGGACGGCCCGGCGGAACGGCTAATCTCGGCGCTCGTGGACGTCGTCGAGGAGTACACCGGTCATGTCGAGCCGGCGGGCCAGCCCGCCCGCCGCACGCTGGACGCGCTGACCATCACGAAGATGTCGGTTGGCCCGATGGACAACAACGCCTACCTGCTGGTCTGCACGGCCACCAACGAAGCACTGCTCATCGACGCGGCCAACGACGCGCAGCGGCTGTCCGACCTGATCGGCTCCGGCCCCGGTCGGCCGACGCTGCGCACCATCGTGACCACCCACCAACACGCCGACCACTGGCAGGCCCTCGGCGCCACGGCCGGCGCCTTCGGCGCGGACACGGTGGCCCACCCCGACGACGCGGGGCCGCTGCCGGTGCCACCGGACGTCCTGGTGCGGCACGGCGACGTGATCAGGGTTGGCCAGTGCGAACTGGAGATCATCCACCTGCGCGGCCACACCCCGGGCTCCATCGCCCTCCTGTACCGCGACCCGACCCAACCCCACCTGTTCACCGGCGACAGCCTGTTTCCGGGAGGAATCGGGAATACCCAGAAAGACCCAGAGCGATTCAATTCGCTGATCAACGACGTGTCGTCGCGCATTTTCGACGTGTTGCCGGATGACACCTGGTTCTATCCCGGCCACGGGGATGACGGCACCATCGGCGAACAGCGACCACACGTCGCGGAATGGCGCGAACGCGGCTGGTAGGTCGGCAGACGAAGCTGATCACTTGTCGGACCTGCGTCGCAGAAGGATCTTGAGCACTTCCTGTGCACCTGCGCGGCGCGACTTGCTGTTGGAGAACACTGCCGCGAGTGCAACCAGCACGATCAACAGGGCGTACAAACACGTGGCGGCATAACCGGGACTGTGTTCATTTCCGGCGACTCAACGACGGTTCCGGTCGCTGTCGTGCCGGACAGTGGCCAAGGGCTGACCATCGTGGGTCACGGTCCAGAAAAGCCAGCCGTTGCGGTTTGCAAACACGTCCGGATTGAGGAGTTGCACGACGGCCCTGGCCGCGCCACTCGGCGACTTGAAGACCTGACCAGCAAGTTCACCACTGGCAATCGTCAAGCGACCAGACGCGGCGTCGAAAACACCCTCCGTCCAGACTCCCTCGTAGAGGGCACGAACCGACACCTCG
>DATBCR010000380.1:0-2582 GCA_036270375.1 Pseudonocardiaceae bacterium
CACCGAGCACGGGCTCGCCCCGACCGGCCTCGCTGTGCTGCAGAACGCGATCGCCAACCACGCGCGGGTCGACATCGTCAACATCATGACGTTCGACTACTTCGACGGCCTGACCCATGAGATGGCCACCGACACCAAGACCGCGGCAGCCGGCCTGATCGGCCAGTTGCACACGCTGTTCCCGAACCGGTCCACCGCGCGGCTGTGGTCCATGGTCGGCATCACCGAGATGGTCGGCATCGACGACTTCGGCGCCGCAGAGACGTTCACCCTCGCGGACGCCACCGCCGTGCAGCAGTTCGCGGTCGCCAACAACATCAGCTACCTGTCGTTCTGGGCCATCGAGCGCGACAACGGAAGCTGCCCGGGCAGCAAGGGCCAGGGCGTGTGCTCCGGCGTCGCTCAGGCGACGTGGCAGTTCTCGCACACCTTCGAGCCGTTCACCCGCGGCCACTCACACGACTGACCGAACACCACACGATCATCGCCACGGGCCGCCGGATTCCCGATCCGGCGGCCCGTGACTGTCCAGTTCCACCTGCGCAGTCTGGACTGTTGATTCACCTGCTGAGCAGTGTCACGGTCAGTGTCGCGCCGTAGTTGCCGGTCGGCGTGGTGAACGGGACCCGCAGGTCGAGGCCGGCACCCAGCACAGTGGTGCCGGCACCGTGGCCCGCGCTGGCGTCCGCCAGTTCGGCCGCGCTGCCAAGACCGGGGTTGTTCGGCGCGACACCGCCGCCCACTGACACGTCGTTCGCCGGGTCCGGCGTGGTGATCGCGGGCGTCCACCCGAGTGCGTTGCCGCTGACCGTGTTGGTACCGCTGGTGAACGTGCCGACCGAGCCGGACAGGTTCCAGCCCGGCTCGCCCGGCAGGCGACTGTCGGTCACCGTCACCGGGCTCAATGAACCGGTCGCGTCCAATTCTGTACCGACGTTCGTCGGCGTCGACAGTGTCACCGGCGTGCCGTCCACGGTCAGCACGAGGCTGCCGGAGGAGACCGTCTGGAGACCGACGTTGATCGTCTCCTGGCCGCCGACGTTGATCGTCACGGTCACCGACGGAGAGGTCGTCGCAAGGAACTGGGTCAGGTCGGTCGGCACGAAGGTCGCCTCGATCGAGTTGGTCCCGACCGGCAGCGTGTTCACCGTCAGCGTTGCCGTCCCACCGGACACGGTGACCGTGCCGAGGTCGATGTCCCCTGCACTAGTCAGGTCGAAGTACCGCATCTGGCCGACGGCGTCGTTGCCCGCGGTGTCCGACGCGACCACGGTGGCCGTCAGGGTCACGGGCGTGCCCGCGATCGTGGCGGTCGGGGTGGCGGTCAGTGTCGTGTCGGTGATCACCGGGAGGGCAGGGCACTGGATCGTGCCCTGCCGGTCGCAGAACGGCGGGAAGGGGTCGTTGGCCGCGAGCGTATTGGTGCCGTCTGTGGAGAAAGTGGGATTGTTGCAGGTCTGGACGTCGATGTTCTGGACGTTCGCGCCGGGAATCCGTCGCAGCTGCGCGAAACCGGCCTGTACCAGGTTGATCGGCAGCGCCGAGTAGCCAAGGCTGTCGACGAGGTTCTGCCCTTGGCACAACGCGTACTTGCCGAAGTCGCCGAGGGCGAGGCCCTTTGCGGTGGTGAACCCGTCCTCGGTGGCCGTCGGCACGATCATGTACGAATAGCTCGACAGCGGATACGTGCGCGGGTCGGTATCGGTGTAGACCTGCGACAGGTCCTCGGTGAGGAAGGTCGACGGATTGCTCGCGTCCTGGTTGATCTGGGCGTCGAGCAGGGACACCGCGACATGACCCGCCGTTGGCGTGGTGTAGTAGCCGGCCGCGTTGAGCACTTTCGCCACCGGGAAGCCGGATTCCAGCGCGTACGAGTACTCGGTGTAGCCGATCGCGCCGACCGCCTGCGCCTGGCTGACGTAGCCGGACACGCCGAGGTCACCGGACTGCGCCACCATCCCCGACCCGGGCAGCACGGGGTACGCGGAGGTCTGGGTGCACGGACTGCGCCCGACCGCCTGGCAGTACGCCTGCCACGCGGCGGGCTGCGTCGCGAGCAGCCACTGGGTGAAGTACGCGGTGGTGCCCGATCCGTCCGCCCGGACCACCGGCACGATCTTGATCCCCGGCAGTGTCAGCCCCGGATTGTCCGCCGCGATGGCACTGTCGTTCCACGTCGTTATCTGACCGGTGAAGATCCCCGCGATCACCGCTCCGGACAGGCGCAGGTTCTTCACCCGCTGCGTGCCGATCTTGAGGTTGTACATCAGGGCGGTGCCCTGCGCGACGTCCGGCACGTAGGCGAAACCGCGGGTCGGCGGCGGATCGAAGATCGGGCCGTCCATGACGCCGTAAGGGATGTCGGACTGGGTCCAGTCGACCGTGCCGTTGCGGAATTGGCTGCGGCCGGTCGCGGAGCCGTCCGCGATGTAGTTGACGGTCATGCCGAACTGGGTGACGGCCTTGCGCCACGCGTCGATCGCGTTGAACGCCGCCGTCGACCCCGAGCCGGTGATCGGCACGTAGGCCGAGGCGGCCGCGGGTGCCGCTCCCGTCACGACACCGACCGCGATCGCCAGCAG
>DATBCR010000381.1:0-9825 GCA_036270375.1 Pseudonocardiaceae bacterium
CTTGATCTGTTCCTCGGTGATCAGGACGGACGCGATGTCGTCGTCGTACACGGGCCGAATGTCCCCTCGTCGGCGGTCAGCTGTCCGTTCGACCAGGTGGATCCGGTCGATGCAGCAGCAGCCTGCCATGCGCCCGCCGCACGACCAACCCGCCGGGCAGCCACACACCGCCCTGACCACGCCATTGACCGACCAGTTCGTCGGCGGCGCGCAGTTGTACGTCCGTGAGTTCGCGCACACCCCCGGCCAGCAGCCACCCGCGCAGCGCACGACGACGCACGGCCGGCGGCACGTCGACGAGCTTCGTCACGTCCAGTTCGGCGTCGTCGGTTGCGTCGTCTCTTGCCGCGGCCAATGCCGTTTCGGCCAGCGTGTCCAGGGCGTCGTTGTCCTCGCGGAGCTGGGCCGCGGTCCTGGTCAGGGCCTCGGCGACGCCGCCGGCCAGCACGTCCTCCAGCAGCGGCAGCACCTCTGTGCGCAGCCGGACCCGGGTGAAGCGGGGGTCGGTGTTGTGCGGATCGGCCCATGGCTTCAGTCCCAGCCGAGCGCACGCGGCGACCGTGGTGGTTCTCGACTCACCGAGGAACGGCCGCCCCCACGGCGGGTCCAGGGGGCGCATGCCGGCGATGGACCGTGGGCCGGAGCCGCGGCCGAGGCCGAGCAGCACGGTCTCGGCCTGGTCGTCCCGGGTGTGGCCCAGCAGTACCAGCGCGTCAGGGGCGGGGAGGGCGGCGCGCAGCGCGGTGTAGCGGGCTCGGCGGGCGGCCGCCTCAGTGCCGCCCGGGCCGTCCACCCGCACCGGCAGCACGCGCGCAGCCAGGCCCAGTTCGGCGATCGTGTCGGCGGCACGTTGAGCCACATCGGCCGAACCCTGCTGGATGCCGTGATCAACGACGAGCCCGTGCACTCGAAGGCCGAGCCGGGGGCCGACATAGCTTGCCGCGGCGGCCAGTGCGAGTGAGTCGGCTCCGCCGGAGACCGCGACCGCGACCTCACCGCTGGTCAGAAACCCTTGTGCCACAGCGGAGTTCAGCAACGTGCGGACGGCGGAGCGGGTGACGGGCACCGAGTCGTCTGCGGGCACGGACATGTGCGTGGAGCGAGGTTCGGTGCCGGCGGTCATCCGTGCACGCGGCGGAGCCACGCGTCCGGGTCGGCGATCTCGGCCCTGGTGGGCAGGGTTTCCTGGCTCGTCCACACGGCATTGAACCCGGCCATGCCGACCGAGTCCACCACGTGCCTGGTGAACGCGGAGCCCTCTGCGTACTGGCGCACCTTGGCCTCGACGCCCAACAGGCTGCGCAACAACCGGTCCAGCAGGCCACCGCCCTTGCGGCGCTCGGCGAACCGGCTGCGGATCACCGCGACGGACGGCACGACGGACGGTCCGACCGCGTCCATCACGTGGTCGGCGTGGCCCTCCAGCAGGGTGGACAGCGCGATCAGCCCGTCGAGCAGGTGGCGCTGCTCCGGGGTCTGGAACAGCTCGATCAGGCCGCCGGGACCGGAGGTCCGTGCGCCGGAACGCATCCGTTCGCGGGCCGCGCGCAGGGCATCCGGCAACCGGCCGAGTGCATCCATCGCGCTCTCGTCGATGCTGGACAGCAGCCGGCCGACCTCGCCCGCGAAGTAGTCACGCAGCCACGGCACCGCCGTGAACTGCAACCGGTGCGTGCATTCGTGCAGGCACACCCAGAGCCGGAAGTCGGTGCCGGACACCGAAAGCGCCCGCTGCGCGCCGACGATGTTCGGCGCGACAAGCAGCAGGCGACCGGCGTGGTCGTCACCGCCGAACGGGTCGTACTGGCCGAGCACGCGGGAACTGAGGAACGCCAACACCATCCCGGCCTGCACACCGGCCGTGCCGGCGAGGACACCGCCGAGCGGGCCGCTGTAGGTGGCCGGCAGCGCACCGTCGGTCAGCGCGGCCAGCCCGCCGACGGCCGCCTTCACCCAGCCCGGCCGGTCCACCACTTCGCCGTCCAGCAGCGGCAGTCCGGCGCCGAGGCCGGTCAGTTCGCGGACGTGCTCCTCGGCGACCGACGTGATGTCGCGCAGTTCCCGCACCGCGGCCCGCGCCTCGGCCGGGTCGACCGCCGGACCGCCGCGTGCCAGTGCCTGCCCGGTGCTGGCCGCGACGGACCAGTCGACGGGCGACGCCGATCCGGCCGGTCGAGCCGGATCGGACTGCCGAGTCGTGGCCACGTTCACACTCTCGACGGTACCTGACGCTTTCTCGGGCGGCCCCCGGTCAGCGGGTACAGGGTTCACCGGCAGCCACACCCCCGCAGGGTGGCCGCCATCGTGTCGATGATCTGCGGTGCGGTCGCGCTCGGCGCCCCGTTGGACACCAGCGCGAACACGAGTACCCGGCCGTCCGTGTCCAGCACGATGCCGGCCAGCGCGTACACGCCCTGGGCGGTCAGCGTGCCGGTTTTCGCCCGCACCCAGCCCTTGCCGGCTTCCGACGGCGCCGTCTGGTAGCGGCCGGCGAGTGTGCCGTCGCCGACCGGGCTGCCCGCGATCGGGAGGCCCGACAGCAGCGGACGGAGCTTCGCCACGCGTGGATCGGTGGTGTCCGAACTGGCGGCGACACGCAGGATCTGGGCGAGCAGGCGCGGTGGCAGGCGGTCGGCCGGCGACAGGCCGCTGCTGTCCGTGAGGTTCACGCCGGTCGTGTCGAAACCGTTGCGGCGCAAGACATCCAGCACGGCTTCGGTGCCGCCGGTGAACGTCGGCGGTTTGTTGTCCGCGAGTGCGACCGCGCGGCCCAGTTCTTCGGCCAGCACGTTGTCGGAGATCTGGAGGAGGTTGGTGACCAGGTCCGGGACCGTCGCCGAATGCACGACCGCCAGTGGTTGGGCGCCGGCCGGGGTGGGGGTGTTGGTGGTCGCGACGGCGGATGTCGGTAGGCCGAGGCGGGTGGCGAGGGCCTGTCCGGCGGCCAGGGCCGGGGTGTAGGTGCGGGAGGTGTCGGGCCGGGTCGGGTCGAGGCGGCCGCCGTCCAGCATGACCGGTTGGATGGGCGCGTAGTTGTCCTGGCTCGCGGATGGCGGGTCCCAGCCGGGTGCGGTCGGCGGGCCGCTGAAACGGCTGGTGTCCACGAGGATTCTCGTGATCTGGCCCGGGTTGTGCGCCTTGACCTGGGCCGCGAGATCGTCGATCCGCGCCGCGCCGGGGTAGACGGACTGCTGCGGTGCGGGCAGTGAGGACAGGGTCGGATCGCCGCCGCCGACGAGGATGATCGTGCCCGGTTCGCTGCCGGCGACCACAGTGGTGTCCAGGGTGGTCTGCGGTCCGAGGGTGAGTAGCGCGGCGGCCGACGTGAGCAGTTTGTTGGTGGAGGCCGGGGCGACGGGCGTCGTGGAACCGTGGTCCCACAGGACGTTGCCGGTCGCGCCGTCCAGCACGGTGCCGGCGAGGGTGCCGAGGGCCGGGTTGGCCGCTGCGCCGCCGAGGGCTTGGTTGACGCCGGAGTCGGTGGGGACGGGCCCGGCGTCGTTCGGCGGCTTCAGTTGGGCGGAGAAGACCACCGGTGACGGCGGGCTCTGGGTGACCGGGCCGGCGACGGAGGTCAGGCCGAGCCGGCGGGCGACGGTCGGTGAGGCGAACACGACCGCGACGCCGACCGCGAGCACGACGAGGAGGGAACCGGCGGCGATCAGCACCCGCTTGCGCCCGCGTCGCCTGGCCGGGTCCTTGGCGGTGGGTTCGGGTTGTGCGTAGTCGTCGGTGCCGTAGTCGTCGTAGTCGACGGCCGGGTCTACGCGGCTGTCATGGCCGGGGATGACCGGGATGTGCTGGGTGGTCTCGGTGGCCAGGGGGATGTCCCGGAACACCGGGATGACCTGGGTCGACTCGACCGGCCGGACCGGTGGGACGGGTTTGGCGGGCGGTGGGATTCGGGGCAGGAACTGGGTTGTCTCGCCGGCCACCGGGGCCATTCGAGCGGTGTGTTCCGGCTCGTTGGGCGGCGGAACCGGTTTCGGCACAACGACAGTCGGCGCGACAACGGTCGGCACAACGACTGTCGGCCCGTCGGCCTTCGGCGCGGGAACCGTGAACGCCTCGGTCTCCTGCTCCTGTTCCGGCTCAGGCTCAGGTTTTGGCTCAGGCTTCGGTTCGGGCTCGGGTTCTGGTTCAGGTGCCGGCTCTTGCTCAGCGGCCGGCACGGGGTCCTTTGTGGACCTTTCCTCGTCAGATTCTGGCTCTGCGGGCTCGGCTTCGGGCTCAGCCGATGCGGGCCATAGCACGACAACCGGCTCAGCTTGGTCTTCTACACCCGGCGACTCGTCCTGGCCCGGCCAGACATACGCCTTGTCCGGTACCGGTTCCGCCTCAGCCACAATAGGTTCGGGCTTGGGCTCCGATGCGGACTCGGGCTCGGCCGGCGGATCCTCGGCCGCATCCGGCCATTCCGGCTCGGGCTTCGGCTCGGCTTCCGGCTCCGGCTCCGGCTGCTCTGCCACAGGTGGCTCGGCCTCCGGCTCCTCGGCGACTGGCGGCTCGGGCTTCTCGGCCACCTCGGGCTCAGGCTTGTCGGGTGCCTCAGCCACCAGCGGTTCGGGCTTCTCCGGCGCCTCGGCAACCGGCGGTTCAGGCTTCTCGGCAGCCAGCGGTTCGGGCGCGTCGGGTGCCGGCGGTTCGGGTGCTTCGTCAGGCTCAGGCGCGCGTGTGCCGACCGGCTCGTCGACAGGTTTGGCGGGCGTCGGTTCGACTGGTTTGTCCGGTGCGGCTGCCTTGCCCTTGGAGACGTCCTGAGAGACGTCGGAGCTGTCGGAGCTGTCGCTGTCCAGATCGGGCCACGCCTCCGGCGACTCGCCTCGATCCTGCACGCGGGCCTCCTGCGCGGCGTCGTGGTGGCACCGGACGGTGCGTGGTCCACACTAGTGGCGTACCGAAAATGACCGACACGAGCGAGGACGACGTGGAGTTCGACGTCACCATCGAGATCCCCAAAGGACAGCGCAACAAGTACGAGGTCGACCACAAGACCGGCCGCATCCGCCTGGACCGCACGCTGTTCACCGCGACGCAGTATCCGGCCGACTACGGGTTCATCGATGACACGCTCGGCCAGGACGGCGACCCGCTGGACTGCATGGTGCTGGTACAGGAACCGACATTCCCCGGCTGCCTGATCCGCTGCCGCGCGATCGGCATGTTCCGCATGACGGACGAGAAAGGCCCGGACGACAAGGTCCTCGCGGTACCGGCGGACGACCCGAGGCAGGAACACCTACGGGACATCCACCACCTCAACGAGTTCTACAAACTGGAGATCCAACACTTCTTCGAGGTCTACAAGGATCTGGAGCCAGGCAAGAGCGTCGAGGGCGCCACATGGGTCGGCCGCGTCGACGCCGAAGCCGAGATCACCAAGTCCTACCAGCGCGAACTCGACGCCACCGCGACCGACCTCTGAGCCGGATGCGGCCCGGGCACCGGGTCAGGCAACGGCCCGGTGCCCGGGTGTCGGCTATGCCCAGCCCGGCATCGGGTAGGCGGCCAGCAGTTGCCGGACCTCGCCGGCGATTCGCTCGATCGCCTTGTCGTCTGCGGCGTCGGCGGCCGTGATGGCGCGGTCGATCCACTCCGCGATCTGCGGCATCTGGTCGACGCCGAGGCCGCGCGTGGTCACCGCGGGCGTGCCGATCCGGATGCCGGACGGGTCGAAAGGCTTGCGCGCGTCGAATGGCACCGTGTTGTAGTTCAGCTCGATGCCCGCGCGGTCCAGCGCCTTCGCGGCCGGCTTGCCGCCGATGCCCTTGTTGGTCAGGTCGACCAGGATGAGGTGGTTGTCGGTGCCGCCGGACACCAGGTCGTAGCCGCGCTCGGACAGCCCGTCGGCGAGGGCCTTGGCGTTGGCGACGATGGCGTGCGCGTAGTCCCGGAAGGACGGTGTCGCCGCCTCCCCCAGCGCGACCGCGATGGCCGCAGTGGTGTGGTTGTGCGGACCGCCCTGCAGACCGGGGAACACGGCCTTGTCCAGCGGTTTGGCGTGTTCCGCGTCGGACATCAGCATCGCGCCGCGCGGGCCACGGAGCGTCTTGTGCGTCGTCGTCGTGATGACCGGCGCGTGTCCGACCGGCGACGGGTGCGCGCCACCTGCGATCAGGCCCGCGATGTGCGCGATGTCGGCCACCAGCAGCGCGTCGACCTCCTTGGCGATCTCCGCGAACGCCGGGAAGTCGATGATCCGCGGAATCGCCGTGCCACCGCAGAAGATCAGCTTCGGACGTTCCGCAAGCGCCAGGTCGCGGACCTCGTCCAGGTCCACCCGGCCGGTGTCCTTGCGGACGCCGTACTGCACGCTGTGGAACCACTTGCCGGTCGCCGACACGGACCAGCCGTGCGTGAGGTGGCCGCCGTGCGGCAGGCCCATGCCCATGATCGTCTCGCCGGGCTGCACGAACGCGAGGTAGACGGCCAGGTTCGCGGGCGAGCCGGAGTACGGCTGGACGTTGGCGTGGTCGACGCCGAACAGGGCCTTCGCCCTGGCGACCGCGAGCGTCTCCAGCGGGTCGATGACCTGCTGGCCCTCGTAGTAGCGCTTGCCGGCGTAGCCCTCGGAGTACTTGTTGGTCAGGACCGTGCCGGTCGCTTCGAGAACGGAGGTCGACACGTAGTTCTCGGACGGGATCAGGCGGATCTTCTCGAACTGGCGCTGCGCCTCCGCCTCGACCAGCCGCGCGACCTCGGGGTCGGTCGCGGCGAGATGCGTGGTAGCTGGCTCGTGCATGGCTTTGCCTCCTGGCTCATCTGAAGAAGTGCACGACACCCAGGCGCACGGTGCCCGCTGCGGTTGCTCCCCGGTGGTCAGTTCCACCCGAACACGCCAGTCGCGACAGTCACAGATCGTAGAACTGTCGGGCGCGGGCCAGAAGCGCGGTCACAACTTCCACAACGTTCACTCAGAAGGCTCAACATCCGACTGGACAGCCGCCATGGTATCTGGAATCATTCCAGATAAGCCTGCCGCGCCCCGTCGGCGGGCAACGGCACGGCCCCTGGCGCCTGCATCCCTCCGTTGACCAGGGGTCGTGTCGTTCCGTTTGGTCCGGGCGGCGGTCACGGCGCGGTGAGGACGAGCGGCCCGTCGGCCGTGACCGCGATCGTGTGCTCGCTGTGCGCGGCCCGCCGGCCGGTGGTGGTACGCAGCGTCCAACCGTCGGGATCCGTTACGTAGCCATCGGTTCCGCCGAGGATGAGCATCGGCTCGATCGCGATGACGACACCCGGCCGTAACCGGAAACCCCTGCCCCGACGGCCTTCGTTCGGCACGGACGGATCCTCGTGCATAGCGCGCCCGACACCGTGACCACCGTAGTCGGCGAGCAGCCCGTACCCCGCGGCCCGGGCGGGCGGACCGATCGCGTGACCGATGTCGCCAAGCGTGTTCCCGGGCCGCGCCGCTTCGATCCCCCTGCTCAGCGCGGCGTCCGTCGCGGCGATCAGGGCGGTGTCGACGGGATCCGCCGTGCCGACGGTGAAACTGATCGCGGCGTCGCCACACCAGCCGTCCAGGAAGGCACCGCAGTCGATACTCACGAGGTCCCCGTCGGCGAGCCGCGTTCGACCGGGGATGCCGTGGACGACGGCATCGTTGACGCTGGCACAGATCACGGCCGGGTAAGGAGACGGCGCCCGGACCGGTTGGTAGTGAAGGAAAGCGGGCTTGGCCCCGGCATCACGAATGACCTCGGCCGCCACCTGATCGAGTTCCCGCAGCGACACGCCGACAGCGGCATGCGCCCGCACGGCGTCCAGCGCATGCGCGACAACCCGCCCAGCCGCCCGCAGACGCGCGATCTCCCCCGGCTCCTTCAGCTCAACCACGGCCCACTCCTCATCCAATAACAATACCGGTATTACTATTGGAGCATGGTACGACCGCCACTGACCCCCGAGGGCATCGAACGCGGCCGCCGCCTCGGCGCCGCACTACGCACCGCACGCGGATCAACCGGCATGGGCCAGGTAGCCAGCGCCGCCGGCATCTCGGTGGAGACGCTGCGCAAGATCGAAACCGGCCGCATCCCGACACCGGCGTTCTTCACGGTCGCAGCACTGGCAGAAGTCCTGAACCTCTCCATGGACGAACTCTCGACCAGCCTCACCCCGACTGCCCCCGTCACATTCCGGTCCGACCGCGCGGGGTGACACAGACCGACTGCACGCTGTGCTCGTGTTCCGGCAGCGGCACTGGCAGGCGTATTAGGTGCTGACTCGCAACGCCTGAACGACCTATAGGGCTTGCGACGCTCCGCTCGAACATTGCCGCGACCTGGAACGGGATTTGTTTCGGCCGGAATCGGAGATCACATCGACAGGCCACGCGTGATCAAGCTTGGCCAGACCTCAGCGCCTCAATCTCTGTCATCAACCGTCTTCCTGTCGCCGTCGTAGGAGACACCGTCCTCGGACTCGCCGAGTTGCACCAGCGCACGTCCGAGGTCGATCAGGAACGATCTGAGTGAATCATCGTCATGGGAGTATCGCCGCATGTGATCGACCGCCTGCTGATAGGCGGCAATGGCATCCTTGACACGACCCCTAGCGATGTACACGTCGCCGATGTCATGCCACACGGTAGCGTAGGAACCAAGGTCGGTCTCGACATCTAACAGTTCAAGTGTTTCCTGATAGGTGGCCAACGCCTGGTCGTATGCTCCGTCTTGGCCAAGGACTCCTAGCATTTCGTAGGATCGGCCGAGGTGGTAGAGCCGAATGCTACGCCGGTTCAACTCGCTGTCGGCCAAGATCTCCTTGGCCTCATCGAGCACTGTCCAGACCGCAGCGAGTTCTCTAGCCTTGATCAGGCAGTCAGCCATTGCCTGCAACGTCAACAGCAGATCGCCCTTATTACCCGCGCGACGTTTGTACTGGGCGGATTCGCCGTAGCCGGCAGCTGCCTCCTGCAGATTGCCGGCTGCCGCGTGCGCCGCTGCCATGTCATGTAGGACGACACCATAGAGGCCAGGGCTCTTGTCCGCATCTATCAGGCTGATGGCGTCCGTGAAGGCTGCCATCGCCGAATGGAACCATTGTGGACCGTCCACCAGGTCATCATCCGACACGATTCCGTCCCCTTTCCTTCCATCTGCTTTGGCAGACTGAACGATCTGCCGACCCTTCTCGATCAACACCACCGCCAGCGACCGTTGCACCACAATCACATTGTCGCCAGGGTCGGACATCCGGCCAAGTACCTCGAGAATCGCCCGATATTCCTGCTCCGCCTCGACCAGTTCGCCGCGTTCCCGCAGTAGCGACGAGAGCCCGGCGCGAGCATGGACAGTCACTTGGTGATCAGGGCCGTAAACTCGAGTGTCCGCGTCCGCGACAAGCCGATATTCGGATTCAGCCTCAGCAAGTTTGCCCTCAGCCCGTAACACCACGGCGAGCCCGGCGCGCGCACCGAGGGTCACCTTGTCCTCGACTCCATAAACGTGCGTGAATTTCTTCATCAACACGCGATATTCGCGCTCCGCCTTGGCAAATTGGCCACTCTGCCGCAGCACGAGAGCAAGCGCTGAACGAGCGCCGAGAGTCACCTTGTCGTCGGCTCCGTAAACTCGCGTATCGGCTGCCACGAGGATCCGATATTCGGCTTCTGCCTCGGCCAACTCGCCACGCTCCCGCAACAACGACGCAAGCCATGCACGAACAGTCAAGGTAGCCGGATGATTAGGACCTCGTTCAGGTAGTTGTCGACTGATTTCGTACACAGCACGGAATTCACGCTCGGCGTCGTCCCATCGGCGTTCTTCCCGTAACCGGACGGCAAGACCATGACGACAGTTCAGTGTGAACGGGTGATGC
>DATBCR010000382.1:0-2529 GCA_036270375.1 Pseudonocardiaceae bacterium
GCGGCCACCGCGGATCGCGCCCCCGCAGCACCCGCCACGTCAGGTAGACGGCGGCCACGAACGCGGCGAGCAGCAGTGGCCACCCGACGTACCAGGCCACCCACCGCAGGCTGTTCTCCGCGTAGCCGCGCGTCCCGTCCACCGGCAGCCCGAGCCCGCGCTGCATGTTCTGCACGAAGTCGATCACACCGGCGTCGGTGGTCGAGTGGTCGGTCGAGATCCACGGCCGCACGAACAGCCCGATCCCGATCACCACCACGACCAGTGCACCGGTCACCGGGACCCCGCGCCACCAACCGAATTCCCTCGGCTGCCGCCCGCGCCGCCGCAGCACGACCGCCGCCGCGCCGACCCCCAACACGGCCGCGGCCAACAGGATCAGCATCAGCTTCACCGACGACCAGTTGATGTGTACGTAGGTCCTGGTCACGAACGTACCGTCGAGCACGCCGAGCACCCCGCCGATCACCGACCCGGCCAGGAACGGCACCACCCCCGGCCGCCGGGTCAGCCACAGCCACCCGACCAACGGCAGCACGAACGCGAAGTCCACCCCGAAGTCCAGCCGAACCAGCTCACCGGCGGTCAGCAGCAGACCCGCCGCGAAGGCGTGCCGGCCGATCCGACCCTTGAGGCCGGCGGCATCGTCGGTGTTTCTGGTCGCCAGCACCAGATCCACCAACAGGCAGGTACCCGCCGCCAACGTGAGCAGCGCCAGCGGTTCGGACAGCGTCTCCTGCGACGCCCGCACCACCGGCCACGCCGCCGCCGTCAGCAACGCCGCCAACGGCGCCCACCGCGCACCGACCAGCCGCGCCGCCAACCCAGCGACGGCCAGCACCGCGCACCCGCCGACAACGGTCGGCGCCAGTAGTAGACCGGTCCACCCGCCGATCCAGTCGGCACCGGCCAGCAGGCTCGGCCAGCCGGCCATGAACTGCGGGACGATCGTGCTCCCGTGCTGGTAGAAGGCCGGGCTCGCGACGCCGAGCAGACCGGGCGACGGGCCGAACGCGGCCCATGGCACCTGGTAGAACGGGCCGCCGTTGTGCGCGAACCAGTAGCCGATCTGCGCGTACGAACCGGCGTCCCGGCGGGGGATCATGTGCTCGCTGTGGCTCAGCGCCGTACACACCGTGAACCCGACCGCGACCGCGCCGGTGGCCACGACCGCCCACCAGGGACCACGCACAGTCACCGAGGACCGTCGAAGCAGGCTCAATCCCATCGGCAGCAACACCGCCGCGACCACGGCTGCCAGCGGTACCGCGAACACCGGCCGGAACAGGCCGAAGGCCGCCAACGGGAACGCGGCCACCACCCACGCCGTTGCCAGCAGCGCCGGCACAAGCGACACGACCGACAGCACCCGCCCGGCCCGCTCGCTACCCGGCGCCGGATCACCTTGCGGCGACACGGATGCGGCGGCACCGGGAGCATCCTGGACCACATCGGCGCCGGACACGATCACCCTCTCCCGTCGTCGTCCGCGCCAGCTCGCAGAGACGATCGATGGTATCCGGCACAGGTCCGGTGACCGTCGGCCCGGTCCTGTTCAGGGCGGTTTGAGCCCGTGCGAGCCGGTTCGCGCCTAGTGTCCGATGTCACACTGATCGCTCACTCAGTGACACCGGGTGCAGATGATCTCGATCCCATTCGCTCGTTCGGCCGTATCAGGACTATGCCGGTTGACACGAGCGACCGGCGATCAGCGGTACGGAGGAGAGAAGATGAAGCGAGCGCACTTCCTGTTCCTTGCGGCCACCGGGACGGCGGCCGTGATCGCGCTGGCCGGGTGCGGCAGCGGCAACAACACCAGCACCGGCTCCGGCGGCGGCGCGCCGGCAACCACGGCTGGTGGCGCTCCGGCTCAGGCGGCGTCGCTGATGACAGCGCAGACCAGCACACTCGGCACGATCGTCACCGACAGCAAGGGCATGACGGTCTACCGCTACGACAAGGACACCGCCAGCCCGCCCATGTCCAACTGCACCGGCCAGTGCGCGACGAACTGGCCGCCGGTGGTGGCCGGCAGCGGCACGCCCGCGGTCCAGGGCATCGACAAGTCACTGATCGGCACCATCACCCGCGCGGACGGCACGAAGCAGCTGACCCTCGCCGGCTGGCCCCTGTACACCTTCGTCGGCGACACGAAGGCAGGCGACGTCACCGGTCAGGGCAAGGGCAACAATTGGTTCGCGGCAACCACATCCGGCGGGAAGGCGGCAGGCCAGGCCCCGGCCGCCCCGACCACCGCGGGCGGCGGTCACTACTGATCGTGGGGCGGCCGGTCGCACAGTCCGCAGTGGACGGTTGAGCCGACCGGCCGCCACGCCAACACTGCACGGGCCGGTGAGGCCACTTTCCGGTTGTGCGGCGGCAAATCCACCACCCACCTTGAGTTCTAGCGATCGTTGCAACACCTGAGTTGATCAGGAGTTGTGATGATCGATCAGGCCAGGTCACCCGAGCAGGTACCGCCAGGTCCTGCTCGGCGTGGCACGCGTCTTACCGACGAGCGTGTTGCCT
>DATBCR010000383.1:0-10702 GCA_036270375.1 Pseudonocardiaceae bacterium
CCCGGAGCAAGGCCAAGAGGGAGCCGTTCCGCGGCTCCTGCGCAGGCATTCGAGGGCGGCCCGCCCGACGCCTGCGGGTAGGCCGCTAGAGCCTGCCGGCAACGACAGGCCAAGATGGATGGCCGCCGCCCCGCAAGCCCAAGGCAAGCAGGGCACAGAATCCGGCTTACAAGCCGACTCGTCCGCCCATCCCTCCCGCAACTGGTGGGGATGGCCTGACCCGTGCACCGGCGGGTCGTCGGTGCTGGCCAGAGCGTGCCTGCCCAGCGGCGAGATCATCCGGGCGACCTCTGAATACGCCGCAGCAGACAGGCTATTGGATCGCAGGGAAAAGAGCGTGGTCAACAAATTTGATGATCCGCTGTTGGCTCCCCAGGAGGCCACCCGTCATCTGCTTACCCCGCGCGCCACTATGTACTACTGGTCGCACGATCAGGTCAACAGCTCCCACTCGTGCACCGGGCGCAAGAACAGATCTACCGGGCGGTACGTCGCGGCGGTCCGGCCGCCTACGCCGTGAACGTCAATGGCATCCGCCGAACCTGGCCGTAGCACACCTCGCGACCTCGCGAGCGGCTCGACATTAATTTCATCGGCTTCGGACGTCGCGTGCTGACTAGGCCATCTGGGTACACAACGTGCACCACCGTCAACTCGGCGACCCACCCGGACCCGGCGCTACCGACTGTGGGCACACCGGCACGTCCGGATGTGCCGCCGCCTCCAACGTCACCTCAGCGGCCCCATCCGCCGGCCGACCGGCCCGACGACCAGGTGGCATCCGAAACACCGGCTGGAACGGCAACCCGTCGTTGAACTTGGCCTCCAACTCCGCCACCCGCTCCGCCACGGCCGGGTTCACGATGTCCGCCAGGCTCCGGATTCCCGACCCGGGCTCGTTCCTCGCCAGGTACGTCGCCGCGGCGCGGGCGCGGTCCAGGATTTCGCGGTCGAAGTTCACCGTCCGTTGCACCCTGCGGCCGTTGACCGGGGCTCGACCGGTAGCCTGGGCGTTGTCCGGCGGAGTCGTGGTGTCGTCCGTCTTGATCTCCGGAGATTGGATCACGATGTCCCTCCTCGGCTGGCCGGCGCAACCGCCGCTACCCCTAACGAGAGCGTCACGACATTGTGACGCAGGGCACCCGGCCACCCACTCGACGGGCTCGGCAGAGCAAACACCACGTGAGCCGTTTGAGTTCCACGATGTGGGCACGCGACTCTACCGATACCTGATCTCGCATACAGCCGGTTACCAGCGGTTACGCGCCCGAGTGAACTATCCGGTGTACTGGGGCGAACGGGTGGTTTCCATACCTGTCCGGCCCTCCCGCAACCGATGATGTGTGTGGTCAGATTGTACGTAATACAGCACGACCGATACCGGATTGGACCTACGCTGCGCGCATCGACCACTACACCTCGTCAGGCTGACATGTTGTACTCGTCACTAGCAACACGTGAGGCAGGTGCCACCACCGGCCGGTGGCAGCGACTCTCACCCCTCGCACCAGGGAGGACGAGATGACCGACTCGGCCCTCAACACGATTGCCGCCAGCCTCGGCACCACCGGCATCAGCAAATGGATCCTGGACAACGCCGTCCCGCTCCTGCTGCTGGTCGTGGCCCTTCTGCTGCTGTACCTCGGCGGTGGCAAGGGCGACAACGCCGGGGTGATGCGCCGTATCGGTGGCGTGTTCGTGGCACTGGCCCTCATCGGCCTCGCCGTCTCCGGCGCCGGTGTCGACCTCGGCAAGTGGCTCGCCAACCTGTTCACCGGCTGACCACCTGGGGGCGGTTGTGCGGGTACGCACCGATGACGAGGTCTACCGCGTCGACGCGGTCTGGCTCGGTCCACCCAAGGCGACCTTTCCCTGGCGGGCAAGGTACGTCGCCTGGGGGGTCGGCATCCTCACGTTCCTGCTCGTCCTGGCCGGCGAGCGTTTCATAGGCTTCAGTTTCGGCTTCTTCACCGTCGCGTGGGCGCTGATCGCGACGATCGTGCTGACGCGCCTGATCTGTTCCCGGATCAGCCACGAGCGCCCGCTCGGCGCCGTCTTCACGATGTGGCTGCGTGAACTGAACACGCCCCGCGAGAAGTCCGGCGGCCTCGGCGGCGCCACCAGCGCGACCCGCGTCCGTATGCGCTCACAACGTCCACGCCCCAGTTCACCACAGCGGCACCCGAGCCGGCAGGCGAAAAGTCAGCCGAAAAGGCAGGCAAAAAGTCAGCCGAACAGGCAAACGGCCGGCAAAGCCACGCCCCGCAGAGTGAACCGGCAACCGAGGCACGCGAGCCAACCCGCGCGCTCCGTCCAACACGTCCAGTATGTCCAACATGCCCAGGTACGACCTCGCAGCAAGGAGGTAGGCGGTGTTCGGACGCAGGGCAGGACGTGATCCGGGACGTGATCACCGAGCGGCCCACCGGGTGCCCCAGCAGCTCGTCCCGCCCCAGCCGGACCGACCGGTGTACAGCAGGCGCGGCCGACGACTCCCCGGCGAGCAGGCCGTCCCCACCTACACCCCGTCGATCGCGGCGCGCAGCATCGACGGCCACCTCCTGCGCACCGGCCAGGACGTCTACGCCTGGTACCGCCTTGGCCCGCAGCGCTGGTCGTTTCGTTCCGACTCGCAGCGCCAGGACCTGATCGCGGCCATCGCGGGCCAGTACGCCGAACTGCAGGGCCGCTGGCTGCACCTGCGCGTCACGACCCGTCCGTTCCCGATCCGCATGTGGGCCGAGGCGCACGTGCACAACGCCGTCAACCGCCTCCCGGACACCTCCGGCGCGCTGTCCTTCGACGACTACATGGTCGGCGAACAACAACAGCTCCTCGGCCGCTCCATGGCCGAGAAGGAGGTCTACCTCGGCGTGCAGGTCCAGACCCGGCGGATGGTCGACCGGGCCGTGGAACGCGCCGCGCCACTGCTGCGCCGCATCTTCCCGGACGCCGTGGACGCCGAACTGGTCGCGCTGGACAGCGAGGTCGAACACCTCGACCAGGTCATCGGCTCGGCCGGCCTGGACGGTCGCCCGGTGCTGGCCGAGGAGATGTCCTGGCTGATGCACCGCTCCTGTTCGCTCGGCCTGCCGGCGCCGCGCAACCTGCCTGCCGTGCCGAGTTCGAGCTGGGAGCCGGAGGACCTGGCCAGTTTCACCGACGCCGCCGACTTCCACACGGAGCCGTACTCGCCGACGGTCACCGTCCGCGGCCGCACCGGCTCCAACGCCGGCATCAAACGCCACGTCGTCGTGCTCACCGTCGGTCAGATGCACGGCCTGCAGATCCCCGAGGTCGACGACCCGTGGGTGCAGCACTCCGACCGTTTGGCCGCCGCCGTCGAATGGTCCGCCCGGATCTACGTGCGCCGCCCCGAGGAAGTGGCCGGCGAACTGGGCCGGCAGATGAACAAGGTCCGCTCGCAGGTCCGCCACTACACGGACGAACACGAGCTGGAACCGCCACAGTCGTTGTCCCGCCAGGCATCCCGCGTGCTGGAGATCGACGACGAGATGACGTCCGGCTTCACCGCGCTTGGCACCCGGGTCCGTTCCTGGTGGCGCCTCGCGGTTTCCGGCGCCACCGAACGCGAAGCACTCCGCCTGGCCCAGCAGCTTCTGGAGCTGTACAAGCCAAAGGTGGCCATCGAACACCCCGAAGCCCAGTACGCGATGGCCCGCGAATTCATCCCCGGCGAACCCCTGGCGTCCACCGCCTACCTGCGCCGAGGATCCGTCGTCTGGGCAGCGGCCGCCGTCCCGTCGGCAACAGCAGAAGTCGGCGACCGCAGGGGTGTCCTGCTCGGCGAAACCTGCACCGCCACCCGCCGCCCGGTCGCGTGGGATCCTTGGATGGCACAGGAAATCCGGGACGGCTCGGGTCTGTCCGCCCTCGTCGCCGGGCTCGGTGGCGGCAAGTCGTTTCTCGGCGGCGGCCTCGTCTACAAGACCCTCCGCGCCGGCGCCTACTGGACCCTCCTCGACCCGTCCGGTCCACTGGCCAGGCTCTGCGACCTACCGGAACTGCGCCCCTACGCCCGCCCGATCAACCTCCTCAACGCCCAACCCGGCATCCTCAACCCGTATCGCGTGGTGGCCGAGCCGGAAATCGAGCACTTCCTCGACGAGAGCGACCCGGAACGCGCGTGGCGCCGCGAAAAAGCCCTCGTCGCCGCAACCCGCCGCCGTCTCGTCCTTGACGTGCTCAGCGGCCTCTTGCCGTACGAGGTGGCACGCCTTCCGCAAACCCGGATCGTGTTGCTGCGCGCGGTAAGAACGGTCGGCGGCCGCATCGACGCCGACCCCGGCCAGGTCTTCGACGCGCTGCGCCGGGACGCGAGCGAACACCACGAGCACGCCATGGTCGTCGCCGACTTCCTGGACGAGATGCGTGAACGCATGAGCCTGCTCATCCCGGAACGCGACGCCGACCCGTACTCCGAGACCCGCGACGACCGCCTCACCGTCCTCACCATGGCCGGCCTGACCCTGCCCAAGGACGGCGTCGGCCGTGAGCACTGGACCGACGCCGAGGCCCTCGGCGTTGAACTGCTGAACCTGGCGGCCTGGCTCACCCAGCGGTCCATCTACGAACGACCGCGCGACCTGCGCAAGGGCGTCTGGATCGACGAGGCGTTCTTCCTCGCCGAGGTCCCGACCGGTCGCGTCCTGATGAACCGCTTCGCCCGTGACTCCCGTAAATGGAACGTCCGGGTCCTGCTGTCCAGCCAGATCCCGGCCGACTTCCTGCGTATCCAGGGCTTCGTCACGCTGCTCGACTCGGTGTTCGTCGGCCGGCTGGACGATGACGACGCGCAGGCGGATGCGTTGCGGCTGCTCAAGGTTCCGGTCGGCGCGGGCTACGAACAGGTTGTGGCCAGCCTCGGCAGGCGCCCCGGCGGCGACCGAGGCATGACCGAACGCGACCGGGCGCCGCGCCAGTTCATCTTCGGCGACGGTGCCGGTGGCGTGGAACGGATCCGGATCGACTTCTCGGGCAACCACCTCGACCACCTGCGCAACGTCCTGGACACCACACCGGACGCGATGCGCGACGTGGCCCGCCCCGCGCTGCCCGCCCTGCCGACGGACCTGATGGCCGAGCCGTCCCGCCCACGCGGCCGGCACGCGTCCGAACCGGACCTGGACGACGAGTTCGCCGCCGAACTGGAGGTCGGCCTCGTCGACGGCCTTGACGGCCTCGACGACGACCTCGTGCCGACGCCGGGCGGCGAGGACAATCAAAATGGCGGCCCCGGCCCACGTCGGCGGCCCGGTCGGGGAGATGCCGCGTGAGCCCGGCGGCACGGGCATGAACCTCACGACCGTGCTGGCGGCTGCCGTCGTGCTGTGTTTCGCAGCGCGACGGCGGGCCAGATGGCGGCGTGGCGACTCGACCGCGCGACTGCGGGCCGGCCGCAAATGGTCCGTCATGGTGCTGGTCGCCGGACTGCTCGGCATGCAGGTCGTGCTCGGCGTGCCCGCGTACGCCGACCAGTGCGGTGACGCGCCGGTCCCGGAACGCCCCGGCGCCGGCATGGTCGGCGCCATCGACCCGCCTGCACTCGACCACGGCGACCCGACCAGCAACTACGGCAAGTACAGCTACGCCGGCTCCGTCTGGCACGTCTTCGACAACAACTGCGTGCTGTCCAAGACGATCACCGACCCGAACTCGGTGATCGACACGTGGGCCGGCAACCAGTTGTTCAACGTGGGCAAGAACATCGTCGGCGCGACGAACAGCCTGCACTACGCGATGCTGTCCCAGGACAGCATGCTCAAGCCGCTCGACGACGCCGTCGCCAAAGCAGCGACCACGTTCTACGACAACGTATACGTCCGCTGGTTCGGACCCGTAGCGCTGATCCTGGCCCTGCTGCTGTTCCGCCACATCTGGACCGGCGACCTCGCCACCATCAGCCGGCGCAGCATGTGGGCACTTGCCGGCATGTGGCTCGCCGCATCGGTCCTGGTGCTCGGCCCGGTCTACAGCCAGGTGGACAACCTGCTGTTGCAGAAGACCTCCCAGATCCAGGCCGGCTTCCTACCCGCCGACCAAGTCGACACGCAACGCAACCGCCTGCCGGATTCCTTGTACGACAACGTGGTCTACCGCAACTGGCTGCGCGGCGAGTTCGGCGACCCGGCCGCACCGCAGGCCGCCCAGTTCGGCCCAGAACTGCTTAACGACCAGGCGTGGACGAAGGCGGACGTGAACTCCGCCGACGACCAGAACAAGGTGACCGCGAAACAGAACGACTACAAAGGACTCCCGGCCAAACTCGGCTCAGCCGCAGGCTTCTTCGAGGGCAACCAGGGCAGCCGGACCGGCGACGGATTCCTCGCCATGTTCCAGGGCTTCGCGTACTCCCTTTTCCAGTTGTTCGCCAAGGCCGCCGTCCTGCTGGCGCAGGTACTGCTGCGCATCCTGCTGCTGGCGGCACCGCTGATCGGCCTGGCCGCGATGATCCTGCCGGAACTGTTGCCCAAGGTCGCCAAGGCAGCGGGCGCGGTGCTGTTCAACGTGCTTCTGTTGTCCGCGTTGGCGGGCATGCACGCACTTCTGCTGAACCTGATCTTCGGCGCCGGTGCCCAACTGTCGCTGCTCGCCCAGATTCTCCTTGCCAGCCTGATCACCGTGGTGTTCTTCATGATCGGCCGCCCGATCCGCCGCATGTGGCAGATGGTCGAACTGTCGGTGTCCGCGGCCGGCGCTGGCATTCCGAACAGCCCTGGCCTGCTTTCCCGGCTGCGCAAGAAGTCCACCGAGCCGTCAGCGCAGGAACAGTTCTGGGGCAATGTACGCAACGGCGGCGACCAGCCGGCCGCCGACCCGACCGGGCTGCGCGTCCGCCCCGAGGGCAGCTACGGCGACCCGGCCGGCACGATCCTGGCCACAGCACAGCGCATGGACCGGCGAACCAACGGCACCAGACGAGAACTCCCTGGCACACAAGGAACCCAACCGGCCGCCGCGCTGCCGCCGACCCGCCCGTACGGCTACGGCGGACCGACGGTCACCGTCCCGGAGGCGACCGCGAGCCGGGTCGTGGACACCCCGCCGGTCGTCGACCGGGGCTGGGACCGCGGCGAGGACGCCTTCGTCGTGCCGTCACAGGTGACCCGTGCGAATCGGCAACAAGGGCCACGGCGGGCCGAGACCGAGCTGGTGGCCGGCCGCCCGGTGTTCGTGCTCTACCGCCCGTCACGGGGCTTGGAGGTTCACGAAAGCGGCTGGGACAGTAGAACGGCGAGAGGGTAGGAGAACGGGTTCATGCCCATCAGGACCAACCGGGGCCGTGCGGCGGTGTACCGCAGGCTGTGGGGTTGGCCATTGCGTTCATCCCGGCACCTGATCGTCACTCTCGTCGGCGTCGCACTCATCGCGATCGCCGTCGGCGTGATCGCCGCACACGTGCACGGCGCGCCCCGGCCCACGTCCGGCGGCACGCTCCAGACCGGTGCCGCCGCAACGACTTCCGCCCCGACCAGCCGCACGCCGGCCCCGGCCGCACCGACCACGAGCCCGGCCGCCCTGACCCGCTTAACCGCCCCGCCAGAGACCCCCGTGTCGGCACCCCCCGCGCCCGCCGCCGTCGACGTGATCAAGACCTGGGGCAAGGCCTGGGTGAACCACCCGGTCGGCATGACCACAACGCAGTGGCTCGCGCAGCTCGCGCCGTACACGACGCAGGAGTTCCTGCCGGTGATGAACTCCGTCGACGTGGCCAACATCAAGGCAACCGCGGTGACCGGCCCGCCGACGGTCACCAAGTCCTACACCGGTTCCGTCGAGGCGCTGCTGCCGACGAACGCGGGCCAGCTCGACATCACCGCGATCGACACCCCCCAGGGGTGGCTGGTCGCCAGCTACACGGCGGCGGCCTAGCCATGCGCCGCGCCGGCATCGTCATGGTGGGCCTCGCGGTGGTCGGGGTCATGGTCCTCATGGTGACCGGCGTGATCACCAACGTCGTCCTCGGCGGCGAACAGCAGGCCGCGGGCATGGCGTTCGCCAACCTGAGCTGCGACGCCGGCCTCGGCCCGTTCGTCGGCGCCGGTGCCGCCGACGGCGCCGCGACGGCCGGCCACCTCAACCCGGACCAGCAGGGCAACGTGGCGCTGATCATCTCCATCGGCAAGCAGCGCAACCTGCCCGCGATGGCGTGGCAGGTCGCGATCCAGGCCGGCATGCAGGAATCCAGGCTGCACAACGATCTCGGCGGCGACCGGGACTCCGCCGGCATCTTCCAGATGCGCCCGTCCCAGGGCTGGGGCACGTTCCTCCAGGTGACCGACCCGGTCTACGCGGTGAACAAGTTCTACGACGTACTGGCGAACGTCCCGAACTGGCAGCGCCAACGCCCAGGCGACGACGCCCAGGCAGTGGAGCGTTAGGCGTTCCCGTTGGCGTACAACGTATGGGAGGCGATGGCCGCGTTCCTGGTGCAGAACATCGGCCAGGTCGCCGACCCGACCGGCTGCGGCGGCGGCAGCGGCAACCTGGTGCCCGCACCCACCGCGGCCGCCGCGACGGCAATCGCGTTCGCCCTCGCCCAGATCGGCAAGCCGTACGTCTGGGGCGCCACCGGCCCGGGCGCTTTCGACTGCTCGGGCCTCATGCTGCGCGCCTACCAGGCCGCCGGCATCAACCTGCCCCGCGTGTCCGCCGACCAGTACCACGGCGGCGCGCTGCTACCGGTGCACGACGCCCAACCGGGTGATCTCATGTTCCTCGCCTACGTCCCGAACGACCCGACCACCATTCACCACGTCTTCATGTACCTGGGCAACAATCAGATCGTCGAGGCCCCGTTCCAGGGACATCCGGTGCACCAGACCGCGATGGACTGGACCAACCCGCAACTCGTCCAGCAAGCCGTACGACCGGGAGTCTGATAAGCATGCGGCCACACGGCCGAAGACGTCGACGGCAGGAGGCGGAGCGCGTGTTCACACCTGACCCGATCACGCGCCACGCGGGCCCACCCGCGTCCAGCGCCCCGGTACGCGACTACCTGGCCGCGCCACGACCTGGCGCGGACGCCGTCTACGTCGTGGTGCCAAGATCGCTGGCCGAGGCGATGCCGCTGCCGTGGCAACAACACCTGACATACCTGCTGTCCGAGTTCCACCAGGCGTTCTCACACGTCACGTGGCCGACGTACCGCGTCGTGCCGTCCCGCTACGAGAAACTGACGGATCTGGACGAGGACCAGCTGGCGGAAGTCGGCTGCCTGGTCGAAATGGACGCCGACGGCGAGATCGTCTACCGCGACCGCTCCGGCCGGCTCATCGAACACCCGGAGGACACGACGGTCCTGGTGTCCTGCCTCGACCCGATCCCGCCGCCGCAGCCCGGCCTACCGCAGCCCGGCATGCCGGCCGCCCCACAGCCGGCGTCCCGCCCGCAGGTCCAGCCGGACCCCGTCGATGGGGACCAACCCGAGACGCCACCAACGGGTTTTCCGGTCCAGTCGGCCCCACAGGCAGCCCCCGGCCAGCCGTTCGGCCCGACCGGCTATCAGCAGCGAGGCCCCGGCAACTACCGCGACCGAACCAACGATCACCGCTGACGATCCGCTCGACCTGGCCCGATCAGGACCGGCCCGGCTTGCTACCTACTGGTCTATATCGTTACTCAGTGGCCTTTGGATGCGCTGTGCCGGCGTAGACGACCCACACGATCCGTTTGTCCAGGTCGGGGCAGTACCAGATGCGTCCGCTGGACGTCACCTCGTATTGCCACTGTTCCAGCGTTCGGCCGCCGATGTCGCGGCTGCGGAGATGCCCGCGTAGCCGGTGCTGTCGAGACGGGTTCTCTGGCTGTGTTGGCCGTTCGGTCAGGACGATCCAGGCTTCCCAGGTGTTGGATCGTGCTGTCTGGCAGAGATCCTCCCAGCCCTTCGCCGCTTCCGATGTGGCGAATCGCGCTTCCCAGCCGTCGGGCGCTCCTGGCGGCGCGATGCGGTCGCCGCGTTTCGCTGACATTGATCATGCTTCCGTCGGGTGGGGAACCGGGCCGAAGTCCTCAGTCAGCGGCTTGGCAAGCTCTCTGGCGAGCGTTGGATCGGCATGGATTGCCGCCGTTCTCTGCCATTCCTTGATTGTCTGGGCCAACATCGACCAGTCGCCCAGTTCGGCTGACGCCTGGAATGCTCTGACGAAGTCGGCCACGAACTGAGTGCGATCCTCCGGTGAGAGCACGTCAACCCATGGGAACTCGTCGATGAGCGCCGTGGCAGCCACATCCGACGGCAGGTGCGCCAGGATGTTCCGAAGGGCTCGTGCCGCCGCGACAGCACCTTCCGCCGTGGAGCTCGCCCGGTCCTCTCGGATCAGGAGAAGGGCGGCGCCGTCGCGGCGCCGTACCCGCACGTCGCCCTGATCGGCGAGTGCGGCGACGCTCTTGGGGTCGCGCTGCAGCTCGCTCCACTGCACTTCGGTGGTCACGCCACAAGTCTGAACTTTTTCAGAACTCTGCGCAAGTCCGCATGGCTCGGACTGGCAAGGCGTCGTATCACCGCTGATGGATCGCACGGCCCGTTTGATCGCCCCCGACGGACCTGACGAATCGTGACCGTCCTTGGCTAATGTCGTGTCGTGATGGCACAGGACCGGCCGACGGCCATCCGAACGGCGCGTGGTGTCGAGGACTTCTCGGGCATCCGCGCCGAGTTCGGCCTGCCCGCCGACTA
>DATBCR010000384.1:0-2101 GCA_036270375.1 Pseudonocardiaceae bacterium
CGCTTACCACGGCTGGATCCTCGGCTACAGCTACAGCACCACCGCGTTCACGCACGCAAGCACCCTCGTCCACACCCCCAACGGTAACGATGGCGGCATCTGGACCGGCAGCGGCGGCGGCATCGCCGGCGACCCGAACGGCAACGTGTACTACATCAGCGGGAACGGCACCTTCGACGCCAACACCGGCGGACCTGACTACGGCGACAGCTTCGTCAGGCTGAACGGCTCGCTGCAACCGCAGGACTACTTCACCCCCTACAACCAGCTCTGCCTTTCCCAGGGGGACGTCGACCTCGGCGCCGGCGGACCTCTCGTCATCCCGTCGGCCAACGCGGTGATCTCGGCGGGCAAGGAGGGACGTCCCTATGTGGTCAGCACGACGAACATGGGCAAGTACACCGCCGACCCCAACCTCGTGTGCGGAGGCACTGATTCCAACAACACGACGATAGACAAGGTGCAGCAGGAACTACCGCCAGGCACGGTGGGCAGTTTGTTCAGCACGCCGACGATCTGGACAAGTTCCACCGGCGCGCAGGACGTCTACTTCACCCAGAGCAACGGCCCGACTAGGGCGTTCACCTTCAGCGGCGGGAAGCTCTCCACGGCCGCGACCTCAAGCTCATCAGGGAACGGCGGCGACCCCGTCGTTTCGAGCAACGGCACCGCGGCCGGCACCGGCATCATCTGGGACCAGGACTACGGCGGGGAACTGCACGCGCTCAACCCGCAGAACCTGGCCGTCGAATACTGGAACAGCGGCATGAACAACGGCCGCGACGGCCTGCCGGGAGAAGTCAAGTACGCGACGCCGACCGTAGCGAACGGCGAGGTGTTCGTGGGGCTGCCGTCGGGCCTGGCCATCTTCGGCCTGCTCGGCACCACCCCGCCGCCACCGCCGCCGACGCCCACCGGCCTGGCCGCGACCCCGGGCAACGCCTCCGTGGCGTTGTCATGGAACGCGAGCTCGGGTGCCACGAGTTACAACGTCTACCGCGGCAACACCTCGGGCGGCGAAGGCACCACACCGGTGGCCACCATCGCATCGACCAGCTACACCGACACCGGGCTGGCCAACGGCACCAAGTACTACTACAAGGTCAGCGCGACCAACGGCGGCGGCACGTCGGCGCACTCCACCGAGGTATCGGCGACGCCGTCCGCGTCGTTGCCGACCAGCGTGCAGATCAGCGCGGGCGGTCCCGCGACAGGAACCTGGGCGGCCGATGAGGACTTCACCGGCGGCGCAACGTCTGGCACCGGCAACGCGATCGGCACCACCGGGGTGACCAACCCCGCGCCGCAGTCCGTCTACCAGCACAACCGGTACGGCAACTTCAGCTACTCGATCCCCGGCTCCGTTCCCGGGGCGACCTACACGATCCGATTGCATTTCGCCGAGGAGTACTGGACGACGGCGGGCTCGCGGGTCTTCAACGTCCTGATCGACGGGACGCAGGTACTGACCAACTTCGACATCTTCGCCACCGCGGGCGGAGAGTACAAAGCGGTAGTGGAGCAGTTCACCGAGGTCGCACCGAGCAACGGCGTCTTCACCATCCAGTTCGCCCCCGTCAAGGACAACGCCCAGGTCAACGGCATCGAGATCCTGTCGTCCTCGACCCCGGCGCCACCGCCGACCCCCACCGGCCTCGCCGCGATCGCCGACAATGGCGGAGTGACGCTGTCCTGGAACGCCAGCGCGGGTGCGACCAGCTACAACATCTACCGCAGCACCACGTCAGGCGGCGAAGGCAGCACGCCGGTCGGCACATCCACGACGACCGGCTTCACCAACACCGGGCTGACCAACGGCACCACGTACTACTTCAGGGTCAGCGCGTCCAACAGCGCAGGCACGTCGCAGCAGTCCGGCGAGGTGACCGCGACGCCGACGACGTCGTCGCCGCCGCCGCCGTCCAGCCTGCAGATCAGCGCCGGTGGTCCTGCGACCGGGACCTGGGTGGCCGACGAGGACTTCACCGGCGGTGCTACCGCGGCCACGGGTACCGCCGTCAGCACTAGCGGCGTGACCAACCCGGCTCCGCAGTCGGTCTACCAGCACAACAGGTACGGCAACTTCAGCTACGCGATCCCC
>DATBCR010000385.1:0-6571 GCA_036270375.1 Pseudonocardiaceae bacterium
CGACCCCGCAAGACCCTCGGTTGGGACACTCCAGCCGAACGCCTCGCTACACTCCTCACCGCCCCCTAGCAGCAGTGTTGCAACGACCGCTGGAAACCGCCCACCACGGGGGACGTCCCTGTTCCAGGCTATCGCTTGTCAAGTCTCGTTTGGGGCGTTTTTCGGCTGGCTGTGGATAACTTGACTGATGTGGACGGCCTCACCGCGGTCGGTGGTCGTCGGGTTAGGCTGCCAGGGAAGGGTTTCCGGTGGCGAAGGGGCGGGCGTGGCGGACCGGCGTGTGGTCTTGTTCGGGCTCGGTGGGACGATCGCGATGGTGGCGCGGGCCGGTGGCGGCGTCGCGCCCGCGTTGACACCGGACCAACTGCTCGCTGCCGTGCCCGGACTCGCCGACACCGGTATCGCCGTGGACGTGGTCGACTTCCGGCAGGTGCCCGGCGCGTCCGTCACCGCCGCCGACCTGCGCCTGCTGGTGCCCGAGATCGCCGAGCGCCTGGCCGGCGGCGCGGACGGCGTGGTGATCACCCAGGGCACCGACACCATCGAGGAAGCCGCGTACCTCCTCGACCTCGGCCACGCCGGCCCGGCGCCGATCGTGGTCACCGGCGCCATGCGCAACCCCACCATGGCCGGCGCGGACGGTCCGGCCAACCTGCTCGCCGCCATCCAGGTGGCGGCCGCACCGTCGGCCCGCGATCTCGGCGTTCTCGTGGTGTTCGCCGACGAGATCCACGCCGCGCGCCGCGTCCGCAAGACCCACACCACGAGCGGCGCCACGTTCCGGTCGCGCAACGGCGGCCCTCTCGGCTACGTCGTGGAAGGCACGCCGCGACTGCTCAACCGCCTCGACCACCGCACCGTCGTACCACCCGGCGACCAGCCGGCCAGGGTCGCCGTCGTCACCGTCACGTTCGACGACGACGGCGTCCTGCTGGACGGCCTCGCCGATCGCGTGGACGGCGTCGTCCTGGCCGCACTCGGCGCCGGCCACGTGCCAGCCACCCTGATCGACAAGGTCACCGACCTGGCCGCCCGGCGGCCCGTCGTGCTGGCGTCGCGAACCGGCGCCGGCTCGATTCTGGCTGGCACGTATGGGTTTCCCGGCTCCGAACGCGACCTGCTCGCCAAGGGGCTGATCTCGGCCGGCTTCCTCGACCCGTTCAAGGCCCGCCTGCTGCTGCAGCGATCACTGGCCGCGGGCGCCGACCGACCCACCATCACGGCCGCCATCGGCGTGGCCGGCGGCTACCGCGATCCGGCCGACTGGCCGTGGCCGGCCCGGTAGCCTCGCGTCCATGGTGGACCCCAAGAACACGGTCGAGGACGAGGTGTTCCGCAACGTCGACTGGTACGCCGAGGAGTTGGTCGGCCGCACCTACACCCGCTGCGCGTTCCACGAGGTCGACCTCACCGAGGCGGCCACCCGGAACACCGTGTTCCAGGACTGCGTGTTCGGCAACGTGAAGTTCAACGTCACCAAGCACACCGACTCGGCGTTCCTTGCCTGCACATTCACCCGCTGCAACCTGTTCGACGCCGAGTTCACCGGCTGCAAACTTGTCGGCAGCACCTTCGCGAAGTGCACGCTGCGGCCGATGCGGGTACTCGGCGGCGACTGGTCGTTCGTCGCACTGCCCGGCGCCGACCTGCGCGGCACCACGTTCCAGGCGGTCCGGATGCGCGAGGTCGACCTCACCGGCGCCAACTGCGGCGGCGCCGCGTTCACCGACGTCGACCTGTCCGGCGCGCAACTGCACAGCGTCGACGTGACGAAATGCGACCTGCGGGGCAGCGACCTGTCCGCGCTCGACCCGTTCAACGTCCAGCTCACCGCCGCCGTGATCAACCCGACCCAGGCCGTCGTGATCGCCGAGGCGCTCGGTTTCCTGGTGATCGGCGCGGGCGCGACGTCGCCGGATCAAGTCTAGGGTGGGCCGGGTCGACCCAAGATCGCAGGAGGACCGGTGCGCATCGCCGCGGAGATACTGATCGCCTTCGTTGCGTTCATCCACTGCTACATCGTCGTGCTGGAGATGTTCCTGTGGCAGACGGCGCGCGGCAGGGCCGCGTTCGGCACGACAGCCGAGTTCGCCAAGGAGTCCGCGACGCTGGCCGCGAATCAGGGCCTGTACAACGGTTTCCTGGCCGCCGGGCTGATCTGGTCGTTGATCGTGCGGGGCGCGGTCGGCTACCAGTTCGCGGTGTTCTTCCTGATCTGCGTGATCGTCGCCGGCATCTACGGCGCGATCACCGTGCACGGCCGGATACTGGTCGTCCAGGCCGTGCCGGCCGGGTTGGCACTCGCGGCCACCCTGATCGCGCACTAACCGGCCGGGTAGAAGTCGCGCCAGTTCGGCACGGACGGCTGGCGCTCGCCCGCCGGCCCCTGCCCGAACAGCCGCAACACATTCCCGGTCATCACGCCGACAACGCCGGACGTGCACGGGCTCGCGCAGTCCGCGAGCGCCGGGATCCAGTTGGTGGTACCGCTGTCCCACACCCCGGCATGCCCGGTCGGGTCGGTGTAGTACGTCATGTCCGAGTAGAACACCGGCCCGGCGCGGCTGACTGGCTGCGCCTGGCCGGCGTCCAGCGCGGAATGCGCCAGCACCCGCACGCCCGCCGGATGCGTAGGCCCCGGCTCCAGACTGTCCACATCGGACCCAATCAGCCCGCGCACCACCGACCCACCGGCCAGCCCGGTGCCCGCGAAGATCCACGACGACGGGTCCGCCACGGTCATCGGCGCGCGCACACCCCCGGCCAGCGCGCCGTTGTACGCCTCACCGACCAGACCCGCCGCCGGCAGGCTCGCCGGCGGTGAACTCCACGTGTTGCCGGTGAGGTCACGCGGATCACCGGTGCCCTTCAACGGATCCGCCGTGGCGTCCCGGTAGTCGACCAACTCCTGGTCCGGGCCGAGCGGCGACGCCTGCGTCCGGACGTGCCCGAGGATCGAGCCGGCACCGAAGAAGGCCAGGTTCAGCCCGACACCGTTCGCCTTGACGACCGTGTTCCGTTCGGCAAGCGACCAGGACTCGTCGTGCCCGAGCGACAGCATCGCGTGGTGCCCGACGAAGACGTCCGGGTCGTCCTGCACCGTCATGTCGTTGACGTACGCGACATCGACGCCATGCTGTTCGAGGTACCGGACCAGCGGCGCCTCCAACGCCAGGAAGTCGCCCGCGCCCTGGCCGTAGCCGTACGGCCGGTCGTAACTGACCACGCGGGCCCGCGCGCACGGCGGGTAGACCTTGGCCGGGCAGGTGCCGACACCCTGGTAGAAGTCGTAACCGCCGTAGGCATTCCAGGCCTGCCAGGTGAACACGTCGTTCTTGACGACGTACGCGGCCTGGCTGTTCGGATCCCACACCGTCAGCGGGACGTAGCTCTGCTCGTTGCCGCCGCCGATCAGTTTGAGCAGGTAGTCGCCCTGCGTGAACGTCTGCGTCACCTGCATCGTCAGCGACCTGGTCCAGTTGTCACACGCGACGAGGTTGATGCCGGCGGTCAGCGCGCACGCCGGCTGCGGCCCACCGCCGAAGTACGGTGACGCCCACACCAGGCGGCCGCCGAGGCCGCCGTAGTAGCCGATCCGGTAGGCCTCGACCCGGAACCGGCTGGCCGATGTGGACACGTACAGGTCGACCGGCTCGCCCGCCTTCGCGTACGTCCGGTCCGCGAAACCCTCGATGAACCCGGCCGCGGGCGCGCCGCCGATCCGCCAGTCCGTGGTGCCGGGCGACTGGTTCTCGGCCACCACCGCGCTCGACCGGACGCCCGCGTCGCCGAGCTGCGCGATCGCGTCCGGCGTGTCGTTGGTCGATGTGACACCGATCGGAGGTGTGTCGGCGGCCGACACCGGCGTGGACCGGTGCCCGGCCAGCAGCGCGATCCCGGTCGCCACGAGGACGCCGGCTAGGCAGATCATGGCCAACCGCCAGCTCGGACGTGGCATCTCGATCACCCGGTACGCCGATGTGAGGGATGTGGTCGACGTCGGGACGACCGTGGCAGCGCCCGACCGTCCCGTCAACCCCTGTTGGTCGCCTTTCGTATCGGGTGGCCGGATCTCGCGGATGCCGCTGACAGCACCAGTTTCAGGGTCATCGGGGCTGGTCGCAGGCGATGTTGGGGGAGTACGCCGGGCCCGCAGGACGCCGATCCGAGGCCCTGCTGCGCGGCATCCAGATTGATCCAGATCCGGTCGCCGGGGCGCAGTTCGCTGGTGTGTCTGGCGGCGTCCAGGTCCTCGGTCCGCCAGCGGCGGGCGGTCAGGTTGAACACCGGGTCGCCCTCGATCCGCAGGCCCGTGCCGTCGGTGCCGGTCAGTTCGGCCCAGCGGACGTCGGCGCGGTTTCCGTTCTCCTGCGGGAAGACGTACGGGGTCTGCCAGTCGTCGACGGTCAGGGTGTGGTGGCCGATCCGGGCGGCGCGGTGACTGTCCGGATAGGACTCACCGGGGCCCTTGCCGAACCACGTGATCCGGTCGAGGCCGGCCGGGACCGACATTCGCACACCCATTCTGGGGAGCACGCCGGGCCAGTCGCCGACCGGGCGGATGTCCAGTGTCATGACGAGTCTGTCGTCGTCGGCCGTCCAGTGGTGGATGGCGTCGAAGGCCAGGTCCGTGGCCGCCGGGCCGACTCGGGTGGTCACGGTCAGCCCGTTTGTGCCTGGTGTCACCGAGACCAGGCGGTGGCGTAGGCGGTGCAGGCCGATTCGGCGCCATTCGGCGGCAACCGGTTCACCGTGGAAGCCCTGGTCGTTGTCGGTCGGGGCGCGCCACAGGTCCAGTCCGGGGTGATCGACGTTGATGCCGGCGATCGTGGTGAGACTGCCTCTGGCGTCGAATGTCGCTGGGCCCAGACGGAACGTTCCGGCATCGGTGACCAGCGGTGTCGTTGCGGCGGGCGCCGGTCGGGCGGGGATGTCGATCGCCGCTTGGCCCCACGCGACCTCGTGGCCGGCGTCGGCCCATGCGGTGTTCTCGGCGAGTACCGCCCTGATGGTGAGCCAGGTTTCGCCGGCCTGGCCGGGGGTGTCGGGTAGCGGGATGTCGGTGGATGTGCCGGCGGGCAGTACGGGCACGTCCAGCTGTCCTCCGGTTACGCCTTCGATCGACCAGTCGAAGCTTAGGTGTCCGGTGTCGGCGAAGTCGTGGCGGTTGGTGATGCGGGCGATGCCCGCGGCCGGGTCGGGTTCGATGCGGATCGGTTCGATGACCTTCTTGTACTCCAACAGGCCAGGGCTGGGAGTGCGGTCGGGGAACAGCAGGCCGTCCGCGACGAAATTGCCGTCGTGCAGTGGTTCGCCGAAGTCGCCGCCGTACGCGTAGTAGCGCGTGCCGCCCGGTGCGGTCTTGGGGATGCCGTGATCGATCCACTCCCAGACGAAACCGCCCTGGCAGCGTGGATACGTCTCGAACAGCTCCTGGTACTCGGTGAGGCCGCCCGGGCCGTTGCCCATCGCGTGCGCGTACTCGCACTGGATAAATGGCAAGGTGCGGCGGTGCGCGTCGGCCGCGGGGTTGGGTGGTGGCGGTTCGGTGTGCCGGCCGATGGCGTCCACGTCGGCGTGTGGGTGGTACATTCGGCTGTAGACGTCGGTGTAGGTGCAGTTCCAGTCACCCTCGTAGTGCACGGGGCGACCGGGGTCGCGGCTGTGTGCCCAGTCGGCCATCGCGGCCAGGTTCCGACCGGTACCGGACTCGTTGCCGAGCGACCACATGATCACCGACGGGTGGTTCTTGTCCCGCTCCACGGTGCGGCGTATGCGATCCAGCAGTGCGTCCGTCCACATCGGATCGTCGCTGGGGTTGCCGCGCCAGCCGATGAGCTGGAAGCCGTGCGTCTCGAGGTCGCACTCGTCGATGACCCACAGGCCGTACTCGTCGCACAGGTCGAGGAACGCCGGGTGCGGCGGATAGTGGCTGGTGCGGACGGCGTTGATGTTGTGGCGCTTCATGAGCAGCACGTCGTCCAGCATGGTCTGGTAGGGCAGCGCGCGGCCGTGATCGGGATGCCACTCGTGCCGATTGACGCCGCGCAGCAACACCCGGCGGCCGTTCACGGTGAGCAGGCCGTCCTCGACCACGACGGTCCGGAAGCCGATGTTGATGTCGATCCGCTCGCCCGCCGTGGTCAGAGTCCCTTGGTAGCGCCGGGGAATCTCGGCGGACCAGGGCTCGACGCGCTCGATGTGGTGGTCGGTGTTCGTTGGCGCGTCAGCGATGCCGAGTTCCGGGACGGACAGGACGGCGGTGTGGTCGCCCGTGTCCACGCGCAGGGTGCCGGCGTCGGTGTGGTGGTCGTAGCCGGCGTGCACGAAGAAGTCCGGCAACCCGTCGGCCGGGCGGGCGAGCAGTGTCACGCTGCGGAAGATGCCCGACAGCCACCACATGTCCTGATCTTCGAGATAGCTGCCGGCAGACCATTGGTGCACCCGCACGGCGAGCACGTTGTCGCTGGACTTCAGCAGGTGGCCGACCGCGAACTCGGACGGCAGTCGGCTGCCCTTGGTGTGGCCGACTTCGTTGCCGTTGAGCCAGATTCGGGCGCAGGAGTCGACG
>DATBCR010000386.1:0-11854 GCA_036270375.1 Pseudonocardiaceae bacterium
TGTTCACCGGAGATCGCGCCGCCGAGCGCGATGCCGGCCTCGAACATGCCGTGCAACAGCCGGTGCCGGATCTCTGGGTCGGCCTGGACCACCGCGAGGTGCACGTTGCCGTCGCCCGCGTGCCCGCAGCCGGCCACCCCCGAGCCCGTCTCCTCGGCCAGTTTCCGTGACGTGGCAAGGAATTCCGGCATCGCGGTGCGCGGAACGACGACGTCGACGATGTCGTGCGCGCCGGCCGCCTTCGCGGTCCAGAACGCCTTCTCGCGGGCCTCGATCAGCTTGTGGCCGGCCGGTCCGTCGAGCACATAGACGTCGATCGCGCCGAGGCCGCCGAGCATGCCGCCGAGCCGTTCGACGTCGGTGTCCACCCGGTCGGCGTCGCTGTTCTCCAGTGACACCACCAGATATGCCTGCGCGGACTCGCGGACGTCGTCCGGCACGCCGAGGGTCAGCTTCGCGGTGTAGGTGATCGCGGCCATCGTGAACGCGTCCACGTACTCAAGGATGTTCGGCGCGAGACCGGTGGCGACGATCTTCGGCACCGCCCGGACCACGCCGTCCAGGTCCGGGAACGGCGCCAGCACGGTGCGGCTGTGGCTCAGGCGCGGGTGCAACTTCAGGATCGCCTCGGTGACCAGCGCCAGCGTGCCCTCCGAGCCGATGATGAGCTGGGTGAGGTCGTAACCGCTGCTGGCCTTCACGATCCGGCCGCCGGTGTGGATCACCTCGCCGGTGCCGAGGACCGCGGTCAGGCCGAGCACGTGGTGCCGGGTCACGCCGTAGCGGATCGCGCGCATGCCGCCGGCGTTGGTGGCCACGTTGCCGCCGAGGCTGCCGGACAGTTCGCCCGGGTAGACCGGGTACGTCAGCCCGACCTCGGCGGTGCGCACGTCCAGTTCGGCCAGCGTGACACCCGGCTGTACGACGGCGACGTGGTTGTCGGTGTCGATCTCCAGGACCGAGTTCATCCGTTCGAATGACACCACGATGCCGTCCGCGCGCGGGATGCACGCACCCGACATGCCGCTGCCCGAGCCGCGCGCGGTCATCGGCACGTTGTGCTCGGCGGCCAGCCGGACCACACCTGCCAGCTGTTCTGCGGACGTCGGGCGGATCAGGTAGGCGGGCTTGATCGGGGTCGCGCTGAGGGCCTCGTCGTGCCCGTAGTCCGGTGAGATCGCGTCGCCGGCCAGCACGTGTTCCGCGCCGACCAGGTCGGCCAGCCGTCCCGCGATCGCGTCCGCCATGCGTGCCTCCAGGTGCCGGTCGTCGTCCCATCGACTATCTCACCTGGCCAGCCGCGCCGACAGCAGGGGGCACGCGGGTAGACATATGACTGACTCACACATATGGTTCCCACATGACTACGAAGACCACTGCCAAGGCCACGTTCCAGATCGCGTCGTGGGACGAGAATCCGTACGCGGAGTTCGAGGGTGTCGGGAAGCTGACCAGGGCCGTCGTCACGCAGACGTACGCTGGTGACCTGGTCGGCGAGGGCGCGGCCACGACACTGATGTACTACGGCGCTCCGGACGTACCGGTGTATTACACGGGGCTGGAACGCTTCAGCGGGACAGTGTCCGGGAAGACCGGAACCTTTGTGCTGCAGGCAAAAGGCGTTTTCGCGGACGGCGCCGCGAACACGACGTCGTTCGTGGTGCCGGGTTCGGGCACGGGCGAGCTGACCGGTCTGCGCGGTGACCTCGTGTACGAGGCCGTGCAGGGCGAGTCCGGGGTCTCGGTCGCCTTCGACTATTACTTCGAGGTGTGACCGAGGAGCTGGCGCACGAGGCCAACCTGGTCGGTTCGCTCGCGCTGGTGCTCACCGACCGGACCGCGGCGGCGATGGCGGCGGCCGGCGGGGTATCGGAGAGCGCGGCGACGGCGTTGTCCGCACTGCACCACTTCCTGGACCGGCCGACCATCGAACTGCTGCGCCAGGTGCTCGGCCTGACGTCGTCCGGCACGGTCCGGCTGGTGGACAAGCTGGTCGAGGCCGGCTACGTCCGCCGTCGGGCCGGCGCCGACGCGCGCTCGACCGCGATCACCCTGACCGCCGCCGGCCGCGCGGCCGCGAAACGCGTCGCGGCGGCGCGAGCGGCCGTACTGAACGCGGCGCTGGCCCCGCTGTCCGAGCCGGAACGCCTGGCGCTGGACGACCTGGTGGGCAAGGTGCTGGTCGGCATGATGCGGCCACCGGGCGCGACCAGGTGGGGCTGCCGCCAGTGCGACACCGGCATCTGCAGGGGCACGGGCGGCGGCTGCCCGGTCGGGAACGCCGCGAAAGCCAAATACTTCCCGACAGGGGAATAGCGCGACGTGCGTTTCGCGGTTCTGCCTGCTCGCTGGTCGGCCGCTCGGCAGTCGGTCCCGCCCACTGGTCTGCTCGTCGGTCGGTCTGCTCGCCGGTTCGGTCCGCGGTTCGGCCCGCTCGTTCAGTCCGCTGTCAGCGCCGCGAGGGCGAGGCGGGTCAGTTCGGCCCGGATCGTCTCGAGCGGTACCTGCCGGCCGTGGATGGACCAGTGATAGACCAATTCGTTCACCGCGCCGATGAACGCCATCACGGTCAGGCCGTAGTCCCGTTTCGTCGCCTCGCCGCGCTGTGCGGCAAGGGCCGCCTCGGCTTCCAGCAGTTCGCCGAGCCGGGCGCGCCACGCCAGCCGGTGTCGTTCGACCGCCGCGCTGACGCCGATCACCTCGACGTACGCGATGCGTGTCCAGCGCGGATCGCTTGACGTGGTGCCGATGTAGGCCTCGATCGCCCGGTCGATCCGCACCGATGTCGGCTCGTCGGTCAGTTGTGCGACGGCGGCGATCACCGCGTCGTACGCCTGTTGCGTTATCTGGTCGTGCAGTGCGATGAGCAGGGCTTCACGGCTGGCGAACTCCTCGTAGAAGTTGCGGGTGGACACGTTGGCCCGTGCGCACAACCGCTCGATGGAGCTGGCCGGATAACCCTCTGTGCCGAACAGTTCCAGCGCCGCGGTCAGCAACCGCGACCTGCGTTCGGCTCGGCGTTGCGTGGCAGTTCGGCCGCCGTAGTCCCGGCGTGCCGCTGGCGCCGTGCCAGTCATATGCGTCCTCGATGATCCGGACTCGTTGTTGCGGGAAAACCTGATCCGCCAATCTTGTCATGGATCGGTGGTGCGGAGATCATCGAGGACCCCCGCTTAACGCTGTGCCACAACGCACCGCCATAAGCAGTCCTTCTCACGCCGGGTGGTCCACACGTAGCCGTCCGCGACCGTCCACTCAGGACTGCGCTCGGCCCGCGCGCGGCATCCGCGGTGATCAACACCGTGGCTGTTGACAGTTGACAGCGATCGGGCCCAACGGTCGAAACGCCGAATCTGAGTTGGAATATGTCCGATTTACGGAGAGCGAGGGGTTGACTACCCGTCCCGACTAGGCACAAAAGTCGCCTTGATCCTATATACCCTAGTCTAGATGAACGTGCCTTGTACCCCATTTGGCGGACAGTTGAATCACAATCGCGCCACGGACCGGCCAGGGACCTAGCCTTCTCGCGGTCTGGGATTGGAAAGTCGGCTGACACTTCGTGCGGCCAGAAGCCGGCGGGGCAACCAGCACACTGCCGCGACCCGGCGAAAGGGGGCCACAGCGTTGGCAGCGCCATTGGAACCGTTGGATCTGGCAGGTCCGCCGGCCCACGTACCTGGACCGGGTGAACCCGGTGCCAAGGCGATCCAGGGCCGGTCACTCGCCGAAATCGCGTGGACACGCCTGAAGCGGGACCGGTGGGCACTCGGCGGCGGCATCGTCATCGCGTTGTTCGTGGTGATCGCCATCGTGTCGGTGTTCCTGAAGAACGCCGGCATCCTGGACGTCTCCACGTACAACACGGGCCTGATCGACCACAACACCGACAACCCGCTGGGATTCTTCGGCGGCATCAGCTGGACGCACCCGTTCGGCGTCGACCCCCAGTACGGCCGGGACATGCTCTCCCGGGTGCTGGTGGGGTCGGAGTACTCGCTGCTGATCGCGTTCACCGCGACCCTGATCTCGGTCGTCATCGGCGTCGTCATGGGCGTCATCGCCGGCTACTTCGGCGGCTGGGTGGACATCGTCATCAACTGGCTGATGAACGTGTTCCTGGCGTTCCCGCTGCTGCTGTTCGCGATCGCGCTGACCGGCGTCGTGCAGGGCACCAACTCGGCGTTCGGCCTGTCCGGCGACGCGCTGCACATCGTCGTGCTCGTCTTCGTCATCGGGTTCTTCAACTGGCCATACATCGGCCGGATCATCCGAGGCCAGACGCTGTCGCTGCGCGAGCGCGAGTTCATCGACGCGGCCCGCAGCCTCGGCGCGCGCGGCTTCTACGTACTGTGGCACGAACTGCTGCCCAACCTGGTCGGCCCGGTCCTGGTGTACTCGACCCTGCTGATCCCGACCAACATCCTGTTCGAGGCCGCGCTGGACTTCCTCGGCGTCGGCCTGAAACTGCCGACGCCGAGCTGGGGTGCCATGCTCGCGGACGCGGTGACCAACCAGTACTACTCGGTGGATCCGGAGTACATCCTGGTGCCGGGCTTGGCGATCTTCATCTCGGTGATGGCGTTCAACCTGCTCGGCGACGGTCTGCGGGACGCGTTGGACCCGCGGTCGCACTAGATTCCGACCTTTCCCCAACCATCCAACGAGGAGGCGTGTCAGTCGTATGAAACGCAAGAACGCAGTGGCGTTCGCCGCCATCTGTGCCGGACTGAGCCTGCTGACGGCCTGCGGGAGCGGGTCGGGCAGCAGCACCGGTGGCAGTGGCGGGTCCGGCGGTAACAGCGGTACACCCGCGTACAACGCCGGTCTGACGAACGTGGTCAACCCGTCCACCAAGGCCGGCGGCACGCTGAACTACGCGCTGTCGAACGCGCCGGACTCGACGGACCCCGGCAACACCTACTACGCCTACATGTGGGACTTCAGCCGCCTGTACGCACGGCCGCTGCTGACCTTCAAGTCGGCTCCCGGCACCGCGGGCCTGCAGCTCGCGCCGGCCCTTGCCACCGGCCTCGGCACGGTCAGCGCGGACGGTCTCACGTGGACGTACCACATCCAGCCCAATGTGAAGTTCGAGGACGGCTCGACGATCACCACCAAGGACGTCAAGTACGGCATCGAGCGCAGCACCAACTACGCGCCGTCCGTGCTGCCCAACGGACCGACGTACTTCAACCAGTACCTGAAGGACCCCACCTACCCCGGCGCCTTCAAGGACACGTCGCCGGACAAGATGGGCCTGACGTCGATCGATACCCCGGACGCGACGACCATCGTGTTCCACCTTTCGCAGCCGTTCGCGGACTTCGACTACCTGGTCACCAACCCGCAGACGGCGCCGGTGCCGGTTGCGAAGGACACCGGGGCGAAGTACCAGGAACACCCGGTCTCCAGTGGCCCGTACATGTTCTCCAGCTACGACCCGAACAAGGGCTTCACCCTGGTGAAGAACCCCAACTGGTCGTCGTCGACGGACCAGAACGACAAGCAGCTCGTGAACACGATCAACGTCGCGTTCAACGTGCAGGCCGCCGATTTGGACAGCCGGCTGCTCAACGGCTCCCTTGACCTGGACCTTGACGGCACCGGCGTGCAGACCGCCGCCCGCGCCAAGATCCTGAACAGCAAGTCGCTGCAGGTGAAGGCGGACGACGCGACGACCGGCTTCCTCTGGTACGCCGCGCTGAACACCCAGGTCGCTCCGCTGAACAACGTGGACTGCCGCAAGGCGATCGAGTACGCGGTGAACAAGACCACGCAGCAGACGGCATACGGCGGCCCGATCGCCGGTGGCGACATCGCGAGCACCGTGCTGCCGCCGACCGTGGTCGGCTACCAGAAGGCCGACCAGTACAACTTCGCCGCGAACCCCAACGGTGACACCGCGCAGGCCAAGTCCGAACTGCAGAAGTGCGGCCAGCCCAACGGGTTCAGCATCAACATCTCGGCACGTGGCGACCGGCCCAAGGAGGTCTCCGCGGCGCAGGGCATCCAGGAGTCGCTGAGCGCGGTCGGGATCAAGGCCCAGATCCAGCAGTACCCGACCGGCAGCTACTTCTCCAGCTACGCGGGTGCGCCGAACTTCGTGCACCAGCACAACCTCGGCATCCTGATGGGTGGCTGGGGCGCGGACTGGCCGGACGGTTTCGGCTTCCTCTCCCAGATCGCGGACGGGCGGGCCATCAAGGCGGCCGGCAACTCCAACCTCCAGGAGGAGAACAACCCGCAGATCAACCAGCTCCTCGACAAGGCGACCAGCACCAAGGACGCCGCGGGCCGCAACGCCATCTACGCGCAGATCGACCAGATCATGATGAGTGACGCGGTCATCCTGCCGGAGGTCTACTCCAAGGCACTGCTGTACCGGAACCCGAACACCACCAACGTGTTCGTGACCGAGGCGTACGGCATGTACGACTACACCCAGATCGGTACCACAGGATCCTGAGTACGCGGGATCCTGAGTACAACTGCGTGACCGAATCAACCCGAGGCAGGTGAAGGCATCGGTGGCCGGCGGCGAACCCGCCGGCCACCGCCGCCGATCGATGTGATCACCTTCATTGTTCGGCGCCTGTTCGGCGCCGTGCTGATGCTGCTGGTTGTCAGCATGGTGACTTTCGCGGTGTTCTTCCTGGTGCCAAGGCTGGCCGGGCAGACAACCGACCAGTTGGCCGCGCAGTACGTCGGCCGCAACCCCAGCCCGACGCAGATCCATGCGATGGAGGTCAAACTCGGCCTCGACCAACCGATCTACACGCAGTACGGCCGATTCCTCAAGGGAGTCGTGGCCGGCGCGGACTACAACGACGGACCGGACACCTCGCACTGCCCCGCGCCGTGTTTCGGCTACTCGTTCAAGAACCAGGAACCGGTGTGGCCGCAGATGCTCAGCGCGCTGCCGGTGACCGGGTCGCTCGCCATCGGCGCCGCGATCATCTGGCTGATCACCGGTGTCGGCATCGGTGTGCTGTCCGCGCTGAAACGCGGTTCGGTGTTCGACCGTGCCGCGATGAGCATGGCGTTGGCCGGCGTGTCGCTGCCGATCTTCTTCACGGCCCTGCTGTCGCTCGCGATCTTCCGAGATACCGTGCCCGTCTTCACGGACGCGGGCACGTTCATACCGTTCAGCCAGTCCCCCGGTAGATGGGCCTGGGCGCTCGTGCTGCCCTGGGTCACGCTGGCGTTCCTGTACGCCGCCCTGTACGCGCGGCTGACCAGGGCCGGCATGCTGGAGACGATGAACGAGGACTTCATCCGCACGGCGCGGGCCAAGGGCCTGCCGGAGCGGACCGTGGTAGTCAAGCACGGCCTGCGCGCGACGCTGACCCCGATCGTCACCATCTTCGGCCTCGACCTCGGCCTGCTCGTCGGCGGCGCGATCCTCACCGAGACCGCGTTCTCACTGCCGGGGCTCGGCCACTTCGCGGTCAACGCGATCACCAACCAGGACCTGCCCGAGATCCTCGGCGTGACCATGCTCGCCGGGTTCTTCGTGGTCATCGCCAACCTGATCGTGGACGTCCTGTACGCGGTCATCGACCCGAGGGTGCGGTACTGATGAGCGATTTCGTCGACGTCCGGCCGCGACCGGGTGAGGAGGAGTTCTACGACTCCGCGCCGACGCCGTCCGACTCGTTCCTGGAACTGCGGGACCTGCGGGTGCACTTCCCGACCGACGACGGACTCGTCAAGAGCGCCGACGGCCTCTCGTTCACGCTGGAACGCGGCAAGACGATGGGCATCGTCGGCGAGTCCGGGTCCGGCAAGAGCGTGACGAGCCTGGCGATCATGGGCCTGCACAAGAACAGCAGGGCCAGGATCACCGGCGAGATCTGGCTGGACGGCGAGGAACTCGTCGCGGCGAGCGTGGAACGGGTGCGGGCGCTGCGCGGCAAGAAGATGGCGATGATCTTCCAGGACCCGCTGTCCGCGATGCATCCGTACTACACCATCGGCGCGCAGATCATCGAGGCGTACCGGATCCACAACAAGGTCACCAAGGCGGCCGCCCGCCGGCACGCCATCGAGATGCTCGACCGGGTCGGCATCCCACAGCCATCGTCGCGAGTGGACGATTACCCGCACCAGTTCTCCGGCGGCATGCGGCAGCGCGCGATGATCGCGATGGCGCTGTCCTGCGACCCGGAACTGTTGATCGCGGACGAGCCGACCACCGCGCTCGACGTCACCGTGCAGGCCCAGATCCTCGACCTGATCCGGGACCTGCAGCAGGAGTTCAACTCCGCGGTCATCATCATCACGCACGACCTCGGCGTCGTCGCCGAACTGGCCGACGACATCATGGTCATGTACGCCGGCCGCACGGCCGAGTACGGCCCGACGGACGACATCTTCCGGCGGCCGCAGCACCCGTACACGTGGGGCCTGCTCGGCTCGATGCCCCGGCTGGACCGGGAACGCGCGGACCGGCTGCTGCCGATCATGGGAACCCCGCCCAGCCTGATCAACGTGCCGTCCGGGTGCCCGTTCCACCCCCGGTGCGCGTACGCCGACCAGACCGGTGGCCTGAGCATGGACGAGGTGCCCCGGCTGCACAGTGTGGACGGCGACCACAGCGTCGCCTGCCACCTGACCGCGGAACAGCGGCTGCGGGCGTGGGAAACCGATATCAGGCCGAACCTGTGAGTGGACGGGACCAGATGACCACACCAACCGACCTGCTCACGGTCACCGCGCTGCAGAAGTACTTCCCGGTTCGCCGCGGCCTGCTGCAGCGCCGTTCCGGTGCGGTGCAAGCGGTCGACGGCCTGGACTTCACGGTGAAGAAGGGCGAGACGCTGTCGCTGGTCGGCGAGTCCGGCTGCGGCAAGACCACCACCGGCCGGCTGCTGACCCGGCTGCTCGAACCGACGGCCGGCCGGATCGTGTTCGAGGGCAAGGACATCACGCACCTGTCGATGGGGCAGATGCGGCCGCTGCGGCGGGACATCGCGATGGTGTTCCAGGACCCGTACTCGTCGCTGAATCCCCGGCACACGGTGGGCACGATCGTCGGCGCGCCGTTTCGGCTGCAGAACGTGCAGACGCCGAACGGGATCAAGAAAGCCGTTCAGGATCTGTTGAAACTGGTCGGCCTGAGTCCCGAGCACTACAACCGGTATCCGCACGAGTTCTCCGGCGGGCAGCGCCAGCGCATCGGCATCGCGCGCACGCTTGCGTTGCGGCCCAAGCTGATCGTCGCCGACGAGCCGGTGTCCGCGCTGGACGTGTCGATCCAGGCGCAGGTGATCAATCTGCTTGAGGATCTGCAGGAGGATCTGGACCTGACGTATGTGATGATCGCGCACGATCTGTCGATCGTGCGGCACGTGTCGGACCGGGTCGCCGTGATGTATCTCGGGAAGATCGTGGAGATCGGCGACGCGACACAGGTCTACAAGACGCCCCGGCACCCGTACACGGTGGCGTTGATGTCGGCGGTGCCGATTCCCGATCCGGGACGGCGGAACAACCGGGAACGCATTCGGTTGACCGGGGACGTGCCGAGCCCGCTGAACCCGCCGCCGGCCTGTCGGTTCAACACGCGGTGCTGGAAGGCCGAGGAGATCTGCCGGACGACCGAGCCGCCACTGGCCGAGTTGGCGTCCGGGCACCAGGTGGCGTGTCACTTCCCGGAGAACACCCCGGCCGTAGCCGCTCCTGTGCCCGCGACGGCCGGCTGACTCCTGTCGGTTCGGCCGGTGATTCCGATCTTGTCGCAGGCGTGTGGCAGGATGCCGCGTCGTGCGCTACTACGCGGATCTTCACGTGCATTCCAAGTACAGCAGGGCATGTAGCCGGGACTGTGATCTCGTCCATCTGGCCTGGTGGGCGCGGCGCAAGGGGATCACGGTGCTCGGCACCGGGGACGTCACGCACCCGGCGTGGGCCGAGGAGCTGAGGACATCGTTGGTGCCGGCCGAGAACGGCCTGTACCGCCTGCGGGACGATCTCGACCGCGAGGTGCTGCGCACGCTGCCGTCGTCGTGTCATGGCCCGGTGCGGTTTCAGCTGGAAGTCGAGATCTCGACCATTTACAAGCGCGGCGACCGCACCCGAAAAGTGCACCACCTGTGCCACCTGCCCGATTTCGACGCGATGGCCGCGTTCACCGCGAAACTCGCGAAAATCGGAAATCTCGGGTCGGACGGGCGGCCCATTCTGGGATTGGATTCCCGGGACCTGCTGGAGATCACGCTGGAGTCGGGTGACGGCGCGTACCTGGTGCCGGCGCACGCGTGGACGCCGTGGTTCGCCGTGCTGGGCTCGAAATCCGGATTCGACGCGGTCGAGGACTGTTACGTCGATCTCGCCGATCACGTGTTCGCGCTGGAGACGGGGCTGTCCAGCGATCCGGGGATGAACTGGCAGGTTTCCAGGTTGGACCGGTTTCACCTAGTCAGCAATTCGGACGCGCACTCACCGCCGATGCTCGGCCGCAATGCGACGGTGTTCGACACGGAGCTGGGATTCACGGAACTGCGTACCGCACTGGCGACCGGTGCCGGATATGTCGGGACCGTTGATATGTTTCCGGCGGAGGGCAAGTATCATCTGGACGGCCATCGCAAGTGTGGGGTCCGGATGGAACCGGCGGAAACCAAGGCGCACCAAGGGTTGTGCCCGGAGTGCGGCAAGCCGCTGACGGTTGGCGTGCAGCATCGGGTGGCGGAGTTGGCGGATCGGCCGGTTGGTCGGCGGCCGGACACCGCTGGTGAGTTCTTCAGCGTCGTCGCGCTGCCGGAGATCATGGGCGAGATTCTGGGGGTCGGGCCCAAGAGCAAGGCCGTGGTGGCGGCTGTGGACGATCTGGTGCGCACGCTCGGGCCGGAACTGGCGATCCTGATGGAACTGCCGATCGACGAGATCCGGCGGGCAAAGTCGCCGCTGTTGGTGGAGGCGATCACGAGGCTGCGGGCGGGGCGGGTGTTCGCGGACGCCGGGTACGACGGCGAGTACGGCACGATTTCGTTGTTCGAGCCGGGCGAGCTGAACGCGTCGGTCGCTGGACTGTTCGATGTCGAGCCGGTTGCGAAGCCGGTGCCGGCCGTTCGCACGCCGTTCGCTGTGCCGGTTGCCGTCGAGCCGGTCCCTGTGCCGGCGGTGGTGGTCGACGGGTTGGATCCGGATCAGCGGGCGGCCGCCGAGTTGGTGAGCGGGCCGTTGTTGATCGTGGCTGGTCCGGGCACTGGTAAGACGCGGACGTTGACACATCGGTTGGCGCGGATCGTGACGACAGAGGGCATCCCGGCCCATCAATGTCTTGCCATCACGTTCACCCGTCGTGCATGCGATGAGCTACGGGAACGGTTGGACGCGTTGCTCGGCGCGCAGGCGGCTGACCTGACCGTGGCCACGTTCCACCGGCTGGGGTTGGACGTGCTGCGCGAGTGGGCGGCGGATGCCGGCCTGCCAGCGGATTTCGCGGTAGCCGACGAGGCCCGGCGCACGGCCGTGCTGCGGGAGTTGTTGCCAGACGCGACCGCGACCGAGCTGCGGCGCGCCATGACCGAGGTGTCGATGGCGAAGCGGTCTGCCGGTGAGGTCGCTGATCTGGCCGAGCGCTACGACAAGGCGTTGCACGGTGCGGGTTTCGTCGACTTCGACGATCTGTTGGTGCTGCCGGTCCGGTTGTTGACGGATCGGCCGGACGTCGCGGCGCACTATCGGAACCGGTTCCGGTGGGTGTGCGTCGACGAGTACCAGGACGTCGACGAGTTGCAGTACAGGTTGCTGCGTCTGTTGTGCCCGCCGAGCGGGCCGGACGGCGGAAACCTGTGCGCGATCGGCGATCCGGACCAGGCGATCTATGCGTTCCGTGGCGCGGATG
>DATBCR010000387.1:0-19895 GCA_036270375.1 Pseudonocardiaceae bacterium
ATCGGGTGATCGTCAGCCAGCGGTGCGCCGTGCCGGCACCATCGCGCCGAATACCGCCGTCCCGCACATCAGGACGTCGAACACGAACAGCGGCACGCTCGGGTGCGCCGTCGATCCGAGCGTGTTGACAAGCACGCCGCCGATCCCGACCAGCACCACGGTGCCGATCATGTCGGCGAGTTGCATGGCGGACGTGTTGTAGCCACGGTCCTCGACCGGCGAGAGCCCCAGCAGCAGCACTGAGATACTCGCCACACCCAGCCCCATCCCGACCCCGCCGACCGCCCAGACCGGCAGCGCGAGCCAGGCCGGCGCCCAATGCCACACGATCACCGCGATCCCGCCCAAACTGGCCGCCACCAACAGGAACGCCACCCGCAGCAGCATCGACCGGTGCAGGTCCGGATGCCGGCTCTGCCACGCGGCCGCACCCGACCAGCCGAGCGCGGACGCGGTCAGCGGCAGGCCGGCGGTGGCCGGCGTGAACCCGTGCACCGAGGTCAGTGCCAGCGGGATGTACACCTCGACCGCCGCGAACGACCCGGCCAGCAGACCACGCGACAACACGACCGACGGCATGCCACGCCCGGCCCGCACGGTCCCGGCCGGCAGCAACCGACGCAGCGCGAACACAAGCAGCACAACGCCAACGACCGCGACCGGCACGGTCAGCGCGGTGAACCGCTGGGCCGCCGCCGTGCACGCGCTCACCCCGATCGCCGCCGCGATCCCCGCCACCAGCAGGCCACGCCGACCTGGCCCGGTCGACGGCTCGTGCTTCGGCAGCCCCCGGATCACCGGCACCAGCAACGGAATCGCCAGCACCGCCAACGGAATGATGCCGAGGAACACCCACCGCCAGCCGACCGCCTGGGTGACGAGTCCGGCCACCAGCGGCCCGACCAGCGACGGCACCACCCACGCGCCGGCCACCAGCGCGGCCGCCGCCGGCCGGTCCCGCCGCGGGTAGACCAGCCCGATCATGACGTAGACCACGACCACCTCGATGCCAACACCGAAGCCCTGCACCACCCGGCCGACCAGCAGGATCGCCATCGAGCGCGCCGTGCCGGCCACCAGCAGCCCCGCCGCGAACAGCGCGATGGCGCCGATCATCGGGCCACCGGGGCCACGCCGGTCGCTGATCCGGCCGCCGACCACCGTGCCGACCGCGCTGGCCGCCGTGAACGCGGCCACCGGCCACGCGTACAGCCGGCCGCCGTGCAGGTCCGCGACCAGCGTCGGCAGGGCGGTCGCGACACCCATGAACTCGAACGCGACCAGGGTGATGATCAGCACCAGCCCGATGGTCGGGATCCGGTGCCCGGGGTGCCACAGCGTGCTGCGGTACCGGCCGAGTGGCGCGTCGGCCTGCCGGGGGTGCGGATCGGTTGTGGTCACGCACCCATCATGCGACCTCCACCTGACTGGAGGTCCAGTCGATTTACGCGACCGACACCGGATGTGTTGCCGGCGCTGCGATGTCGCCGTACAGCGCGGTGCGGATGGCGGTCTCCGACAGTTCGGCCAGCTCGTGCCGGTCCGCCGCCCGGCCGGGTGCGATCTCGGGCAGCACGTGCACGTCGATGACCAGACCGCGCAGGCGGGCGGTGCGGCGGACCGAGTCGATCAGCGTCTCCTCACCGATGAACGCCGGCCACGTCGTCGGTGTGCCACCGGACAAGCGGTACCGCAACGCGATCGGGCGCACTGGCACACCGCCGTCGATGGCGGCCTGGAACAGCGCGGGCCGGAATCGGCCGAGCCCGAGGCCGCACCACGTGGTCCCCTCAGGACAGGCGTTGACGAGCGAGCCGCCGCGCAGCGCCGTGGCCAGTTCGGCGACCGTGTCCGGCAGTGCCCGCAACCGTTCCCGGTCCAGGTACACCGTGCCGGCCCGACTGGCCAGCGAGCCGACCAGCGGCCAGGACGCGATCTCCCGTTTGGCCACCGACCGCATCGGGCGCACCGCGTTCACCGCGACGATGTCCAGCCAGGACACGTGATTGTCCACGACGAGCGCGCCACGGTGCGGCCATGACCCGGCCGGCAGCGCGAGCGAGGTGTCACCGTGTACCTCGATCCGCGCGCCCAGCGCGTGCAGCACGGACCGGAACACCGTGCGCGCAACCACTTCCCGCCCCCGCCCGCCGAGCACCGCGAGCAGCGGCGCCACCAGGAGGCTGCCCAGCAGCGTCCCGACCAGACGGACCAACCGCACCAGCCGGCGGAACCGGCCGACGGTCGGCATGGTCGCGGCGACACAACCCGGTCCGCACGGCGACACCGGCATCCACGGATGTGCGCCCGCCATCACGACTCCCCGAGGAAGAACCGCAGGTACCGCTGGTCGACCCGGTCCAGCGACAGCAGCACGAGCAGGTCGGCCACGCCGAAGTCCGGGTCGAACGCCGGCCGCCCGCACACCCACGCGCCGAGCCGGAGGTAACCACGCAGCAGCGGCGGCACGGTCGCCCTCGCAGGCCGTGCGACCGCGTCCACGTCCCACGGCGAAAGCGGCGTCACCCGGTACTCGTCCGGCGCGAAGTGCTTGGCACGCACCACGTCCCACACCCCGGCGGCCATCGTGCCGCCGTCCGCGAGGGACAGCGACGCGCAGCCGGCCAGCCAGGAATGCCCGGACAGCAACATGTATCTCGCGATGCCGGCCCACACGAGGCCGACGACGGCACCCGAGCGGTGGTCCGGGTGCACACAGGACCGTCCGGTCTCGACGAGCGCCGGCCGCAGGCAGGCCAGCGCGGACAGGTCGAATTCCCCGTCGGAGTAAAGCTTTCCGGCTTCGGTGGCCCGTTCCGGCGGAAGCATCCGGTAGGTGCCGACGATCTCGCCGGTGCTCTCGTCCCGGACCACCAGGTGGTCGCAGAACTCGTCGAACCCGTCGATGTCGAGGCCCTCGACGGGGCTGTGCAGCCGTGCGCCCATTTCCTGCGCGAACACCAGGTGCCGCAGCCGCTGCGCGGCCCGTACCTCGGCGTCGTCTCTGGCCACCAGCAGCGAGTAGCGCCGGCCGGCGGTGTTGTCGGTCTCCGGTGTGCTGATCAGCAGTTCGGACTGCGCCATACGGATTGTGTACGGCGCGTTTGGCAACCGTCAGAAGGGTGAACCGGTGTCCGATCGGTGGAAAGTTTGTGAACAACGGGCCGAATCGGCCCGTTGCCCACGAAACCTCAGCCCTTGCGCTTGTTGATCTGCTCGGTGAGCTGCGGCGCCACCTTGAACAGGTCGCCGACGATGCCGAAGTCGGAGATCTCGAAAATGGGCGCCTCCGCGTCCTTGTTCACCGAGATGATGGTCTTCGACGTCTGCATGCCGGCCCGGTGCTGGATGGCGCCGGAGATGCCAAGCGCGATGTAGAGCTGCGGCGCGACCGTCTTGCCGGTCTGCCCGACCTGGAACTGGTGCGGGTAGTAGCCGGAGTCGACGGCCGCCCTTGACGCGCCGACCGCGGCACCGAGCGCGTCGGCGAGTTGCTCGATGACCGCGAAGCTCTCCGCGCTGCCGACGCCACGGCCGCCGGACACGACGACGCTGGCCTCGGCCAGATCGGGCCGGTCACCGCCGACCACCGGTTCGCGGGACAGGATCCTGGTGGCACGCGCGGCATCCGTCGCTGGTAGGTCCACAGTGGACAGTTCGGCCGCACCGTCGGCGGCTTCGGCGTCGACGGCGCCGGGGCGGACGGTGATCACCGGCGTGCCGTGGCCCACCTTGGACTTCACCGTGTACGCGCCGCCGAACACGGACTGGGTGGCGACGCCGTCGCCGTCCACGTCGATCGCGTCCACCAGCAGGCCGGAGCCGATGCGGGCGGCCAGCCGGCCGGCCACCTCCTTGCCCTCGGACGAGCCGGCGACCAGGATCGCGGCCGGGCCGGCGGCGGCGGCGATAGTGGCCAGCGCGTCCACCTTCGGCGTGACCAGGTAGCCGGTCGCGTCGTCGGACTCGGCCGCGTACACCTTGGCGGCGCCGTGGCCGGCCAGCGCGTCACGCACTTTTGCCGCCGTGCCTGGCGCGCCGACCACCACGGCGGACGGCTCGCCGAGCCGGCGGGCCGCGGTCAGCAGTTCGAACGTGACCTTCTTGACATCACCGTCGACCTGCTCAACGAGGATCAGGACCTCGGACATTCTTGCCTCTCCTCCTCGTCGTCTCGTCAGATCAGCTTCTGCGCGATCAGGAACTCGGCGATCTTCGTGCCGCCGTCGCCCTCGTCCTCGACCTTGGTGCCGCCGGAGCGCGGCGGTTTCGGGCTGGCTTCCAGCACGGCGGACCACGCGTTCGCCAGGCCGACCGCGCCGGCGTCGATACCGAGGTCGGCGACCGTGAGCGTGCTGACCGGCTTCTTCTTGGCGGCCATGATGCCCTTGAACGACGGGTAGCGCGGCTCGTTGATCTTCTCGGAAACGCTGACCAGCGCGGGGAGTTCGGCTTCGAGGCGGACGAGGCCCTCGTCGGCGGTCTCGCGTTCGACGTGCAGCGTGGTGCCGTCGAGTTCGACCTTGCGGGCGTGCGTGAGCTGCGGCAGGTCGAGCAGTTCGGCGACCATCGCGGGCACCGCGCCGGCCACCCCGTCGGTGGACTCGTTGCCGGCGATCACCAGGTCGACGTTCTCGACGGTGCCGATCGCCTTGGCCAGCACGGTCGCGGTCTGCAGCACGTCGGCGCCGTGCAGGGCCGGGTCGGACACGTGCACGGCGGCGTCGGCGCCCATGGACAGTGCCTTGCGGATCGCCTCGGTCGCCCGCGCCGGGCCGACGCTCACGACGGTGACCACGCTGTCGCCCTTGGCTTCCTTGATGAGCAGGGCCTCCTCGACGGCCCGCTCGTTGATCTCGTCGAGCACCGCGTCCGCCGCGTCGCGATCGAGGGTGTGATCGGCGTCGGTGAGCTTGCGCTCGGAGTAGGTGTCGGGCACCTGCTTGACCAGAACGACGATGTTCATGGGCCTGTACGACCTCCTGGGACCTGGCATCGTGAGTTGGCCCGACCTTGCCATGTCGTGACCGGGTTGGCGAGCGATGGCACAGTGGCCTCCGCCACGGCCTTCACGAGCCAATGTTACCGGCCGGTAGCCGGTGTACAAGCGGCCCGGCGGTGACCATCCTCACGGCTACTCCGAACGAGTGACACCGCACACAGTGGGGCTGTTTATCGCTATGACACCACCGTGGCGTTACAGTCCGACATCATGTCCGGCCACGTTGCGATCGTCACCGACTCCACCGCCTGTATTCCCGCTGATCTCGCCGCCCGCTGGGGGATCCGGGTGGTGCAGCAGCAACTGCTGATCGGCGAGGTGCTGGACGACGAGGCGAGAGTGTCCGGCGAGTCGATCGTGCGCGCGATGCGCGGTCGTACTCCGGTCACCACGGCACCACCCGATCAGGGGGCGTTCTTCTGGGCCTACCAGGACGCGGTTGCCGACGGTGCGTCCGCCGTGGTGTCCGTGCACGTGTCGAGCCGGATGTCGCAGACGTGCCAACTGGCAAGGGAAGCCGCCGGCATGACCGGGATCGCGGTGCATGTGCTGGATTCCGGAACATTGGGCATGAGCCTCGGTTTCGCGGTGCTGGCGGCGGCACGGGTGGCGCGGGCCGGTGGCGCGCTCGGCCAGGTGCTGGCGATCGCGGGCGTGCGGATCGCGCGCAGCACCGAACTGTTGCACGTGGAGTCGTTGGAGTATCTGCGGCGCGGTGGACGGATCGGGGCGGCGCGGCACCTGCTCGGCAGCACGTTCGCGGTCAAGCCGATGCTGACCGTGCGGCAGGGCGAGGTGGCGCCGCTCGACCGGACCGTTGGGGCGGAGCGGGCGCTGCGCAAGATGGTGGACCGCGCGGTCACGCTCGCCGGTGGCCGGGCGGTTGACCTGGCCGTCGAGCACATCGGCGCGGACGACCGGGTGCCCGGTGTGGTGGCGGCGTTGCGCGGGCGGATCGCCAACGTCAAGGCGCTGATGCCGGTGCCGGTGACGTCGATCATCACAGCGCATGTCGGGCCGGGGGCGATGGGCATCACGATCTCGCCGGCCGTGTGACAGGATCGTGTGCCCATCGCTTCGTTGAAACCGTTGGCCTGCTTCAGAAAGCGCCTCAGAAAGCGCCAAGGCCGTTCGGTGTGCCGATACCGGTCGCGCCATCCCAGCCGCTGCCGGACTGGCAGAGTTGGACCGGCGCGCCAACGCTCTGGCAGCCGTTCGTCGGGGCGTTCTGGCCGATCTTGACGTCGATGAAGTCCTTCTTCGGCGCCAGGTACAGCGTGTTCGGGCCGATCACCTGGGACAGGTTGCCGGCGCGGGCGTACAGGCCGGCGATGAACGGCGACGACGCACTGGTGCCGCCGACCACGATCCAGTTCAGCGGTTGGCCGGAGGCCGGCGCATACGTGTCGTAGACCGCGACGCCGGTCGCCGGGTCCGCATCCGCGGACACGTCCGAGTCGGCACGGTGGCCACCGCAGAAGGCGCTGACGGCGGCCGGTTGGCCGATCGCGGCCGGCAGGTCGGTTTCGCAGCCGCTGCCGGCGCCGCTCCAGCCGGTCTGGGTGAACGTGGTGCCAGCCGCGTTGGTGGCGAACAGCGACGTGCCGCCGGCCGAGGTGACCCACGGCAGGTTCTGCGGCCAGCCGGTGTGCTGGTTGCCCTCGAAGCCACCGTCACCGGAGGACGCGAGCACCGCCATGCCCGGGTGGAAGAGGTCGCGGCCGGCCTGGCCGAACTCCACGACGGTGTCGCTCGGGTACTGGTAGCTCATACTGACCGAGCCCGCGCCGAGCACGGCGGCGGTGTTCACGGCCGTGCCGAAGTCGGCCATCGCCGCGTCCAGGTCGGGCTGGTCGTTGGGGACGAACGCGTCACCGACCGGGATCTGGACCTCCAGCAGCTTGCAGCCCGGGCAGGCCGCGGACGCCATCTGCATGTCCAGCGCGGTCTCGACCGCGACGTTCTCCTCCTCGAACTGGCCGAACGGGGTCGGGTCAGGTGTCAGCGGCGGGCCGCCGTGCAGGTCGGTGATCTTCAGGCAGCCGTTGGCCGTCGTGCAGGCGGGCAGGCCGTACTGCGCGCGGTAGACGGCGAGGTCGGATTCCAGGTTGGGGTAGGCACCGGCGTCGATGATCGCGACCGTGCCGTTGGCACCGACAGAGGCGGCCGGCAGGTGGGAGGCGTTCGCGAGGTCGACCGCGCCGTAGCCGAGCGGCGTGGTGGTGGACAGCGCCTTGGCGGAACCGGTGGCCGAGGTGACGATCTGGGCGAGGCAGTGTGCGTGCGCGGCAGCGCAGACCTTGCTGACGCCGTGCGTGGACAGGAGGTTGCCGGCCCGCACTTCGGCACGTACCGACGCGACGTTCACGGTGTTGGGCTGGCTGCCGGGCTGCGCGGCCTGCGCGGTGGGTGCGAACGCGGCCAGCGCGGCGACCAGCGCGACGCCGATGCCAAGCGAGACAAGACGTCTGCGGGTGGCGTGTGGTGCGGACGATCTGGTGGACGGACCCGACATGTGTCCTCCTGAATCGTGGACGGTGACAAAAATCGGAGGTCAGCATGTCCGTCCGCGACTGTCCGCACACCCTCCGTTCGTCGTAATCTCGTCCGTTTTTCCGGAATTGCTCCGAATGGCCGCCACCGAACGGCGGTCTTGCTAAGGCCCCGCCGACACCCACCAGGCACGCCGACCATGGACGGGTCAGGAGCCTGGCGTGTCGTGGTGGGTGGCTGACGGCCGCCGCCACGCCGACAGCCACCACGAAGCTGGGTTCACGTGCGTTCGATGACCACCACCGGGATTTCGCGGTCGGTGCGGGTCTTGTAGTTGTTGTAGTCCGGCCATACTTCGGCCATCAGAGTCCACAACCTCTCGCGTTCCTCGCCTTCCGCCACTCGTGCTCGGCCGGCGAACTCGTCGTCCTTCACCTGTACCGTCACGTCCGGGTTGTCGGCCAGGTTGAGGTACCACGCCGGGTGCTTCGGCGCGCCGCCCTTGGAGGCCACGATCACGTAGTCGTCGCCGACCTGTCGGTAGATCAACGCGGTGCGACGTGGCGTGCCGCTGCGCCGGCCGGTGGTCGTCAGAAGCAGGATGGTGGTGCCCCGCCATTCGTAGCCGTCGGCGCCGTCGCTCTCCACGTACCGGCGGATGTGGTCACCGACCCACTCGACGGGACTGTCCTGCGGCTGGCTCGTTGTCGACATGTCGGCATGTCCTTCCGTGCTGTCGCGATCTGTACTCAGCCGGTAACCCACACGGCCGCGCCCACATTCCCCGGCCGGCCCGCGGTATCGGTCACGGTGGCTCACCGGACCGGTCGGCCCGAGCCCGTGCGACGGCGAGGTTGTGCAGCCGCTGGGCGAGCCGGTATTCGAGCCCGTACTGACGCCGAACCGCGAACTCCGCACGCACGGCCCTGCGGGCGGCCTTGCGCGCCCGGATCTCGGCGAGGCGCACGTCGGGTGGGGTTGGATCTGGTGATGTCATACCCGGAAGAACCCCACGGCGGCGGTTCTCGTTGCGCCCGGACGGGCGAACCGGGGTGGCTGGGTAGTCTCCTGGTGCTCGACGTGAACCCCGGGAAGGCGGCGCTGTGGGCGAGGCTGCAAGTATAGCGGCAGGTCAGGCGCCCTGCCTGCCGCTCACCGGCGAGCGGACCATCCCCGGCGTGCCCGAGGAGAACTACTGGTACCGCCGCCACGAAGCCGCTTACCTGGCGCTCGCCCCCCACTGCACGGACGCCACCGTCCTTGAAGCCGGTTGCGGCGAGGGCTACGGCGCCGACCTGCTCGCCACGACCGCCCGCCGGGTGATCGCCGCCGACTACGACGAACCGACGACCACACACGTCACAACACGCTATCCGTCGGTAGAAGTGATACGCACCAACCTTGCCGTACTGCCGATCCGATCCGCGGCCGTCGACGTCGTTGCCAACTTCCAAGTGATCGAACACCTGTGGGACCAGGAAGGTTTTCTGGCCGAGTGCCGTCGAGTGCTGCGACCCGGCGGCACCCTACTGATCACCACACCCAACCGGATCACCTTCTCCCCCGGCCAGGAGACCCCGCTGAATCCCTTCCACACCAGGGAACTCGCCGCGAACGAACTGGCCGACCTGCTCACGGGCGCCGGCCTCACGGTCGAATTCCTCGGCGGCCTGCACCATGGCCCAGCCCTCCGCACACTGGACGACGCCCACCACGGCTCCCTGATCGACGCCCAGGTCGACGTGGTCCTCGGTCACCTACCTGGTCAGGCGACCTGGCCACCCGACCTACTCGACGACGTCGCATCGGTCCGGGCACAGGACTTCGAGATCCACGCCGACGACGTGGACGCCAGCCTCGATCTGGTCGCGGTGGCCAGGCGGCCAAGGTGACGCCCACGCGCGACCCCGTCGGCACGTTCTGCCTCGTCCTGCACAGTCACCTGCCATGGCTCGCGCACCACGGATCATGGCCGGTCGGCGAGGAATGGCTCTACCAGGCGTGGGCGCACTCCTACCTGCCGGTCGTCGACCTGCTCCACACACTGGCCGAACGGGGCCGACGTGACGTGCTCACCCTCGGCGTGACACCCGTCCTGGCCGCCCAACTCGACGACCCGTACTGCCTGCGCGCCTGCCACGACTGGCTGGGCGGCTGGCAACTACGCGCGGACTACGCGGCAACCCGCTGGCACGGCAGATGGCCGGCGGATCCAGCGCTGCGGGAACTGGCGGCGGCCGAACACCGCAGCGCAGCCGACACCATCGCGACGTTCGAAAACCGTTGGCGCCACGGCTTTTCACCAGTCCTACGCCCCCTCGTGGACAGCGGCGTCGTCGAGTTGCTCGGCGGGCCGGCCACCCACCCGTTCCAACCGCTCCTCGACCCCAGGGTGCGGAATTTCGCGCTGCGCACCGGTCTCGCGGACACCGCACTGCGCATCGGCACCGCACCGGCCGGCGTCTGGGCGCCGGAATGCGGCTACGCGCCAGGCATGGAACGGGACTACGCGGCCGCAGGCGTACAACGGTTCCTTGTGGACGGACCGGCACTGCGCGGGCAGACGTCAGCGGCAAGGCCGGTCGGTGACACCGACGTGGTGTGCTTCGCCCGAGATCTCGAGGTGACATACCGGGTGTGGTCACCCAAGGCGGGCTACCCCGGCGACCCGGCCTACCGCGACTTCCACACCTACGACCACCCGTCCGGCCTCAAGCCGGCAAGGGTGACCGGCCGACACGTGGCACCGGAGAAGAAACAGCCGTACGACCCGGATCTGGCCGCACTGGCCGTCAGGCGACACGTCGACGACTTCGTCACGGCCGTAGTCGAACGGCTCCAGTCGGCCCGGAACCGGGACGGCCGACCGGGACTCGTGGTAGCCGCGTACGACACCGAACTGTTCGGACACTGGTGGCACGAGGGACCGGCATGGCTGGCCGGCGTGCTGGACGCGCTGCCAGCGGCCGGCGTCCGGGTCAGCACGCTCGGCGGCGCGCTTGCGGCCGGACACCTCGGGCCACCCGTGGACCTCCCGGCATCGTCCTGGGGTTCCGGCAAGGACTGGCGCGTATGGGACGGCGAACAGGTGGCCGATCTCGTCGACACCGGCGCGGCGGTACAACGCGAACTACTGTCCACTGTAGACGCCCATGTCGACGGGCTGCGCAACCCGGTCGCGGACCAGTTGGTACGCGAGGCTTTGCTGGCCCTGTCCAGCGACTGGGCGTTCATGGTCACGAAGAACTCGGCCGCCGACTACGCCCGCCGCCGGGCCACCGCACACGGCGACCGGTTCATCGAACTGGCGGTGACACTGCGTGCGGGCGACCGAATACGAGCGATGGATCTGGCGACGACCATGCGAGCGGCGGACGGCCCGTTCGGCCAACTCGACGCACGCGGACTGCTGGCCAAGGATGGTGCGCGCTGACCAGCCGCCTCAACGGTTCCGTCGACGGCGGGACTTGGCGTCGGTCGCCCAGCCGAGCGCGCCGAGCCCGGCGGCAAGGGCCACCGCGACCACCAACGTCAGAACCGACCAGATGGCCACAGTCACCTCATCCACGACGCGGGTCAGGGGCTGACACCGTCACTCACGGTACGGCGGGCCGAGCGCACCGTCGAGCATGGATGCCGGTCAGAACGTGGACAGTACTTACGGTACCGACTGTCGGCCATGGGCATTACCGGATAGTCTCGGGCTGCCACAAGCAAGCGCACGTTCGGTTTACAGCTATCACCAACCGCCAGGATACCGGCGAGTAGGTCCGGCCGACGGGATGCGAGGATCACTCAGGTCATGCGTGTACTGATGCTGTCCTGGGAGTACCCGCCCGTCGTCGTCGGTGGGCTCGGCCGGCATGTGCACGCGCTCGCCACCCGCCTCGCCGACCAGGGCCACGACGTGGTGGTGCTGTGCAGGGAGGAGTCCGGCACCGACGCGACCACCCACCCGAGCTCGGACACGGTGGCCGAACACGTACGCGTGGTGCGGGTCGCCGAGGACCCGCCACACCTGGCGTTCGAACAGGACCTGGTGGCATGGACCCTGGCCATGGGCCACGCGATGATCCGAGCCGCACACGCGCTGCTGCGCACGTGGCGCCCGGACGTCGTGCACGCACACGACTGGCTGGTCACCCACCCGGCGATCGCCATCGCCGACCTGCTCGGCGTGCCGCTCGTGGCGACCATGCACGCCAGCGAGGCCGGCCGACACAGCGGCTGGCTGTCCCAGCCGCTCAACCAACAGGTGCACTCGGTCGAGTGGTGGCTGGTCAATCGGGCGGACGCATTGGTCACGTGCTCGTCGGCGATGCGCGCCGAGGTGGCCCTCCTGTTCGAACAGGACACCGACAACATCACCGTGATCCACAACGGCATCGAGTCGCACGGTTGGCGCATCGAGCCGGCAGCCGTCGCGGACGCACGTCGGCGGCACAGCCCGTCCGGCGCGCCGCTGCTGCTGTTCTTCGGCCGCCTTGAATGGGAAAAGGGCGTACAGGACCTGATCGCGGCACTGCCGAGGATCCGGGCACGCCACCCCGGCACAAGGCTGGTGGTGGCCGGCAAGGGCCGCCAAGAACAAGAACTGCTCACCGCAGCCCGCCGACACCGCGTCCGACGGGCTGTCGACTTCGTCGGGCACCTGTCCGACCGCGAACTGAGGGCGGTTCTCGCGGCGGCCGACGCGGTGGTGTTGCCCAGCAGGTACGAGCCGTTCGGGATAGTCGCGCTGGAGGCGGCGGCAGCGGGTGCCCCACTGGTGGCGTCGACGGCCGGCGGACTGGGCGAGGTGGTGGTGGACGGGCGGACGGGGGTGTCGTTCCCGCCGGGCGAACTGGCCGCACTGGCAAACGCGGTGGACTCCGTGCTGCTGGACCCCGCAGCGGCCAGAACCAGAGCCCGAGCCGCCCGAAACCGCCTTGCCATCGACTTCGACTGGGACCGAATCGCACGGGCGACGGCAGAGGTCTACACATCAGCACGACCGGTCGCGCACGACGTACTCGGCCGCCCGAAAATCGCCACCGGCAACGCCTTCGGCTGACAACTTCGGTTGACGACGTCAGATTTCGCCGATGGTCTGCTCCAAGGCCTTGGCCGCTTTGCGGGCCATGTCCGCGACAGCTTCCCGCCGCCCCCGATCAGCCTCATAGTCCGCTCGACGATCCCGAACCACCCTGGCCGGCATGCCAACAGCGATGGCATAGTCCGGAATATCCCCGCGCGCCACGGCATGCGCCCCGATGACGCAACCTCGACCGATCCGGGTCCCTCGCAGGACCGTCACTTTCGAACCCAGCCAGGTGTCCGGGCCGATCCGAACCGGCGACTTCACGATTCCTTGGTCCTTGATCGGCTGATGGATATCGGCGATGACGTGATCGAAATCGCAGATGTAAACCCAATCCGCGACCAGCGTCGCCGCGCCCAACTCTATGTCCAGATAGCAGTTTACCGTATTGTCCTTACCGAAAACAGCCTTGTCGCCGATGCGCAGCGAGCCCTCATGGCAACGGATGGAATTCCCATCCCCGATATGCACCCACCGCCCGATCTCCAGCCGCCCGAACCCCGGCCGACAATGAATCTCCACGTTCTTCCCCAAGAACAACATCCCCCGCAGAATGACGTGCGGATTGGCCAGCCGGAACCGGAGCAACCGCCAGTACCGCACCAGATACCACGGCGAATAAGCCCGATGACGTATCACCCACCGCAATGAATCGACGGTGAACAACCGAGCCTGCCTCGGATCCCGGCGCGCACCACGCCACGAGCTGACCCGTGCGGCCAGCGGTGATCCCCACATGGACGTCATGTCGCAGACGCTAACGCAGCGTGCGCCCGACACACGAACGCGGTCGGCGTGTCACCGATCCTGGTCAACACCACCGTCACCGACGCCGGCCCATCGAGTTTCAACCGCCGACGCAGCTCGTCCGGGACCACATCCACCCCACGAACCAGGATCTCCACCGCACCGACATCGAACCGACGCAACACCGCACGCAGCGCCTTCTCGCCATACCGACCGTGATCAAGCACCTCGAACGCCCGCACATCGGGTGGCGGCACGTCCCCAGTCAGATACGCGATCCGATGATCAAGCTGACCAAGTCCGTGACGAGCCGCGTACTGCCGAACAAGACCGGCCCGCACCACCGCACCATCCGGATCGACCAGGAACGCCCCCGCCGAACGAACCGGACAGTCATCGGGCTCCACATCAGTGACCGTCCACTGTGGCCGACCAGTCCGCAGCACCGTCGCCCGACGACGAATCCCCGCTCCCGCAAGGGAACCCGTCCACAAACAGGCCTCCCGAACCACTCCGTCCAACGACACCAACTCGATCTCATCGGCCCAGGGCACGGCGGCGAAGTCCAGCCCAGGCGCGCACTTGACCACCAGCTCGCGCCCCGCGTATGCCGCGACAAGATCCGGCAACGGCGGACTCAGATCCCCCGGCCGCCACCGCCGCCGCCCACCATCGTCTCGCCGAGCCGGATCGGCGAACACCACCGCCCCCCGGCTGACCGGCCGCAACGCATCCGCCCGAACCAACCCGACCCCAGGGCAGTTGTGCGCGGCCATCGCCAACCGAACGGCATCGACATCCGACCCGACACACCGAGCGGCCACCGCCGCGATCTCAACCAGATCAGCCCCGACCCCACACGTCACATCGTGCACATCCCGCCCCCGCAACCGGCCGGCCCGGTGCGCGGCGACAGCGGTCGGCGTGGCCTGCTGCAGCGCCGCATCGCAGAACAACCACCGCCCGGGCGCAACCAGCTTGGCCGAAGCCTTCCGCCGCAACACAGCCGTCTCCAACACGGCCGCGAACCGCTGCCCAGCCACCTCGCGAGCCGCGACCACGTCAGCCACCCGGTCGGTCAACGGCCGCGCGGCCAACACGTCCAACGCGGCCACACCAGCCTCGGACCGCAGAAACGCGACATCAGAGACACTGAACCGATAGGCCATTCGAGACGCCTATTTGGTCCCGGTGATCAACACGTTGTAGAACAGCTGCCGAGGCATCACCCGCGCCAGCACGTTCTCGTCCAACCAGGACAGCCGCTGCCACGCCCGATAAGCGAACATCCCCCACCCGAAGCCAAGTTTGTCCCTCGGCACGGCCGCCTCGAACGTCCGCACCGGCCACCCGAACAGCGCGGCCGACAACTCCTCCGTCACCGCCCGAACCTGCCGCGCCCCAGCCTGCCTTGCCATCCGCTCCAACTCACCAGGGTCGAACGTGTGCAGGTCCACAACGGACTCCAGGGCCGCCGCACGCGACGACGAATCCAGTTCGGCCTGCGGCCGACGCCACGAGTTCAGCACCGGCAACCGGGTCAGATTGGTGGTCAGCCACCACGTCAACTGGCTGATCTTGCGCGCGTAGAGATCACCGATCTTCGTCGGCTCACCCGCGAACACGAACCGCCCACCGGGCTTCAGCACCCGCAGCACCTCGCCGAACGCCGCCGGCACATCCGGAATGTGGTGCAGTACGGCATGTCCGACGACCAGATCGAACGTCTCGTCCTCGTACGGAATCCGCTCGGCGTCCGCTACCCGCCCATCCACCGGCAGCCCAAGGCCTTCCGCGTTGTTCAACGCGACCTGCACCATCCCCGGCGACAGATCCGTGACCGACCCCTTCTCGATCACCCCGCCCTGCATCAGGTTCAGCAGGAAGAAACCCGTGCCACTGCCCAGTTCCATGGCCCGCGCGTACGGCCACCCGGTCGACCCGGCCACCGCGCGAAACCGGCCGACCGCATAGTCGATGCAGCGCTCGTCGTACGAGATCGACCACTTCTCGTCATACGTGCCGGCCTCCCAGTCGTGATAGAGGACGTTGGCCAGTTTGGGGTCCGACCACGCGGCCGCGACCTGCTCGGCGGTGGCGTGCGGGTTGGGTTCCGGATCATTCATGGCACCGACGATCCTCATTTCCCGGTGAAGGTGGCCTTGCCGGGACCGCTCGCGAGGAACGAGCGCATCCCGATCTCCTGGTCATCGGTGGCGAACAGCGCCGCGAACACATGGCTCTCCAGCGTCAACCCACTTGCGAGGTCACCGTCGAGCCCGCCGTCGATGGCGGCCTTCGCGGCCGCGAGGGCCATCGCCGGACCGGCCGTGAACTGCGCGGCCCAGGTCCGAGCCGCCGCATAGACGTCGTCCGGGGCGACGACCTCGTCCACGAGACCGATCGCCAGCGCCTCGTCTGTGAGCACGGTACGACCCGTGAACACCAGGTCCTTGGTGCGTGCCGGCCCGATCAGCCGGGACAGCCGCTGCGTGCCGCCGGCACCCGGGATGATGCCGAGCAGGATCTCCGGCTGGCCGAGCTTGACGTTGTCCCCGGCGATCCGCCGGTCCGTACACAACGCCAGCTCAAGGCCGCCACCGAGCGCGTACCCGGCGATCGCCGCCACGGTCGGCTTGGTGATCGCCGCGACAGTCGCGAACGCGCCGGACAGCTTGGGTGCCCGCGCGGTCATCTCGGCGTGCGACATCTCGACCATCTCCTTGATGTCCGCACCACCCGCGAAGCACTTCTGGCCGCCGTAGACGATCACGGCGCGGATGTCCGCCCGCTCGTCGGCATCGACCGCCGCCACCCGGATCTCGTCCTGCATCTGCTTGTTCAGGGCGTTGACCGGCGGCCGGTTCAGCCGGATCGTGCCGATGCCGTCCTCGACCTCGAGGTTGACGAACTCTCCCACCGACGCCTCCCAATCGTCCGGTACCGCCGTGGTCCGGCCGTTCCGCAGGCTACCGTGCGGTAGCCCGGCGCGAGCTATGCCCGACGGGCGAAGAACCGCCCGCCGGACCGTTCCAGCAGCAGGGGCTGACCGAACGTGTCGGACAGGTTCGCCGCGGTGAGCACGTTGTCCAGCAGGCCCTGGGCGACCGCGCGGCCGTCGCGCAGCAGCAGGGCATGTGTGAAGCCGGGCGGGATCTCCTCGACGTGGTGCGTGACCAGCACGGTCGCCGGCGCGTCCGGGTCCATGGCCAGCGCGGTCAGGCGGGACACCAGGTCCTCGCGGCCACCGAGGTCGAGGCCGGCGGCCGGTTCGTCGAGCAGCAGCATCTCCGGGTCGGTCATCAGGGCGCGCGCGATCATGGTGCGCTTGCGCTCGCCCTCGGACAGGGTGCCGAAGACGCGGTCCGCGAGATGCGCCACACCCATCGCGTGCAGCAGTTCGGTGGCCCGGTCGGTGTCCATCGCGTCGTAGGACTCGCGCCAGCGGCCGAGCACGGCGTATCCGGCGCTGACCACCACGTCGGAGACCTTCTCATCGGGCGGGATGCGGCCGCCGATCGCGGCGCTGCTCAGGCCGATCCTCGGGCGCAGCTCGAACACGTCGGTGCGGCCGATCCGCTCGCCGAGCACGTGCACTTGGCCGGTGGTGGGGTGCAGCTCGGCGGCGGCGATCCGCAGCAGGGTGGTCTTGCCCGCGCCGTTCGGGCCGAGCACGACCCACCGCTCGTCCAGCTCGACCGACCAGTCAAGGTCGGCGAGCAGCACCGTGTGCCCGCGCCGGACGCTGACCTGCGACATGTGCACCACAAGGTCGCCGACATCCACCGTCTCGTCGTTGCCCCGCGTCTGCTCGGTCACCTGCACATTGTGTCGCCCGCCGTCCGTCCGGCTCCGCCCGGCCCACGGGTCGGGTGACCGCCCGCGCCACTCGATCGGGTGACATGTCGAAAAGAATGGAAAAGCTCGGTTACCGATCCTTATTCAGCAATTGGGACGGGCACGGACGGACTGGCCGCGCGGAGATCGGCCGTGCCACCATGGCCGCGTGACCGCATCCCTGCTCGCCTGGCGAAACCGGGCGATCGACCTGCTCCTGGTGGCATCGAGCGGCTGTACCGGGACGCGATGCGGACGCCGCGTTTCTTGGGCTGTTTGACGGCTTTCGCGGTGGTGGTGCCGCATCGCGTCGCTCGTGTGCCACGCCGAGCCGCCATCTCACCTGGAGCGACAACGATGACCGCTGTCCCGATCGAGGCCGACGTCCACCCGGACGTGGCCGAGCCCCTGCTGTTGGACTTGGTGCGCCCGGACCGCACCGGGTGGACCCCGCGTGAACTGCGCGATCTCACCGCGACCGTGGCGGCCGAGCTGACCACGCCGCTGCTGGACGTCCTGCGGTACCAGCAGACCCGCCGGTGGTGGGCACGTCTCGCGCTGACCGGCGGTGTCGAGCTGTGGCTGCTGTCGTGGCTGCCCGGCCAGGGCACCGGACCGCACGACCACGGTGGCGCGGCCGGGGCGTTCACGGTGCTGCTCGGCGAGTTGGCCGAGGACTACGGTTACCCCGGCGGCCCGATCCGCCGCCTCGGCCACACCGTCGGCGACGCCGTCGGCTTCGGTGCCGGCCGGGCCCACGACCTGCGCAACGCGGGCGCGGCGCCGACCGCCAGCGTGCACGCGTACTCGCCGCCGCTTGTGCCGACCCGCAAGTACGCCAGCCTGCACGACGTGCCGGCCGAGATCCCCGCACTGATACCGGAGCCGCGAACGTGACAGTCGACGAAGTCCTCGCCGCCGCGAGGGCCGAACTGGACCGGGTGCCCCCCGCGCGGGCGGACGAGCTGCGGCGGGCGGGTGCGCTGTTGGTGGACATCCGGCCGTACGCGAACCGGTTGGCCGAGGGAGAGATCCCGGACTCGGTGCCGATCGAGCGGATCGTGCTGGAGTGGCGGCTGGACCCGGCCGGGCCGGACCGGTTGCCGGGGTTCACGGCGGATACGCCGGTTGTGTTGCTGTGCAACGAAGGCTTCGCGTCGAGCCTGGCCGCGCGGGACGTCCGGCAGCTCGGCGTCCACTCGGTGACCGACCTGATCGGCGGATTCCGCGCGTGGCGAGCGGCCGGCCTACCGATCCGTCCTGGAGGCACACCCACGGTGGACTAGTCGGCTGGACCCGATAGGCTGCCGAAATGCCAATCGAGAAACCTTGACAATCGGATGACGGTCCAGCAGCGGATCTCCGGCGGATCATAGCAGGCCCCGCTAGGACTCTGTCACTTTGCTGTCGTGTGGACATAACCTGGCCACAGCGGCCGTTCGACGTGATGCAGCGCACATTCACTAGTACACTCCGTCCCATGAAGCGGGCGGCGAATATGTTGGTCACCGGGGGATCCGGCTTCATCGGTCGCGCGCTGGTACAGAGCTTCGCAAATGACGGCTGGAATGTCACTGTCGCCGATGTAGCCCCGTTTCCCGGGCCAGTTCACTCAATAGTCGGAAACCTGAGTGATCCCGAGGTGTTGCGGCGCGCCGTACGCGCGAACACCGATGCCGTCGTGCATTTGGCGGCCGTCACGTCGGTAGTCAAAACGGTGGACGACCCGGTCGGAACTTATCAGGTGAACGTCCAGCTGACCGCTGACCTGCTTGAGTTATGCCGCAGATGCGGGGTGGAGAGCTTTCTGCTGGCATCGACGAACGCGGTGGCGGGCAACGTCGGACAAGCGATCATCGACGAAAACACGCCACCACACCCACTTACGCCCTACGGCGCGACCAAAGCCGCGGCGGAGATGCTACTGAGCGGCTATTCGGCCTCATATGGACTCAGGGGATGCGCTGTTCGCCTGGCAAACGTCGTGGGTCCCGGTATGGCGAGGAAGGACAGTCTTGTCCCCCGCGTTCTGCGGGCGGCCTGCGAGGGAAGGGGTATCGAGGTCTACGGCGACGGCACCCAGGTCCGAGATTTCGTGTCGGTCCGGGACGCAGTGGCGGGTTTCCAGACCGCGTTGCGCGCCGGACACGTCGGCCCCCTCGTCATCGGATCTGGCAAGTCGGTGTCGGTGAATCGGCTGGTCGAACTGGCCCGTCTGGTGACTGAGATGCCCATACCGGTAAGGTATCTCGCCGCCAAGGCCATCGAAATGCCCGCCGTCGTGCTGGATATTGGGATGGCCAGGAGGCTCGGTTACGCACCGATGCACGAATTGGACACCGCGCTCGCCGAGGCATGGCACGAACTTCGAAGCGGATCGGGGTGAATACCGATGGCGAACTCGACCGGTATGCGTGTACTGGTGTTGGGCGGTGACGGTTATCTGGGCTGGCCGATCGCCCTGCATCTATCGTACTGGAATCACGACGTCGCGATTCTGGACAGCTTCGTCCGGCGGCGCTATGACGACGAGCTCGGCACGGAGAGCCTGGTCCCGATCGAATCGCTGGACACTCGGATCACCACTTGGCGCGCATTGAGCGGCAATCACATCGAGCAATTCACGGGGGACCTCACCGAACCTGACGTCATTTACGAAGCGTTACGTCGGTTCCGGCCGCATGCGGTGGTGCACCTGGCCGAGCAACGCTCCGCGCCATATTCAATGATGGACCG
>DATBCR010000388.1:0-1969 GCA_036270375.1 Pseudonocardiaceae bacterium
TGCGCGGATTTCGACGCCCAGTGCGGCACAACGCTTGTCGACGTCAACCAAGTCGACGGCGACGCGGCGGCCACGGATGCCTTGGGTTGGCTGCTGTTCCGCGCCGCCGACCTACCCGGGCACGCGACCGTCACGGTCCGCGTATCCAGGACGGAGCCGGGCGAGGCGACGGTGGAGTTGCGCGCGAACGCCCCGGACGGCCCGATACTGGCCGGCGCGAACGTGCCGAGCACCGGCGGCCGCTACGCATGGACCGAGACATCCGCCGAGTTCCGGTCCGAGCCCGGCATCGCCGACCTGTACGTGGTGCTGCGTGGTGCGCAACGGATCCATGAGTTCCGCATCGCCGCCAAGTGCCTGACCGACCGGAGCGCGTGATGGCAACCATCGACGACGTCGCTCGCGCCGCCGGAGTCTCGCGGAGCACGGTTTCCTATGTGCTGTCCGGGAAACGCACGATCTCCACGGAAACCCGCCGCCGCGTCGAGCAGAGCATCCGGGCGCTCGGCTACCGCCCGCACGCCGGGGCACGTGCGCTGGCGAGCAGCCGCACCAACGTGCTCGCCCTGGTGATCCCGCTGCGCACCGAGGTGAACGTGGCCGTCGTGATGCAGTTCGTGGCCAGCATCGCGCAGCACGCCCGCCGGCACGACCACGACGTGCTACTGCTCACCAAGGACGAGGGCGCCGAGGGGTTACGGCGGGCGGCCGGCACGGCGATGTGCGACGGCATCATCGTGATGGAGATCGAGGCGAGCGAACCGCGCGTCCCGGTGCTCAACAGCCTTTCGCTGCCGTCGGTGCTGATCGGCGTGCCGGACGACACGCGCGGCCTGCCGTGCGTCGACCTCGACTTCGAGGCGACCGGCCAGACCTGTGTCAACCACCTCGCCGATCTCGGCCACACCGAGATCGCCCTCGTCGCCCCGGCACCCGAGGTGTACCAGCGAGGTACCAGCTTCGCCCGCCGGTTCCTGCGCGGATACACCACAACCGCGCGAGACCGCGGTGTGCACGCCACCGTGTACCCGTGCGGTTCACGCTACGACGCGGCCGCCGCCTGCCTCGATCAGATCCTGGCCGAACAACCCGGCGTGACCGGGCTCGTCGTGCACAACGAGGCGGCCATGCACGCGCTGCTGACCAGCCTGCGGGAACGCGGCATCCGGATACCGCAGGACATCTCGATCATCGCGATCTGCCCTGACGACGTCGCCGAGAACCAGGCCGTCGAACTCACGTCGGTCGCCATTCCGGTCGACGAGGTCAGCCGGGTGGCCGTGGACATGGCGATGGAACGCGTAGTCGGCCCGACCCGGGCGGAGATCCGGCTGATCTCACCGCACGTGACCCAACGGTTCAGCACGGCACCACCCCGCTGATCACCAGTCGCACCCGTCGACCACCACCGAGGAGAACCCGCGTGGCAACACTACGTCGTGCCGAGGACGCGCTGGAAGCGGTTGCCGGCCCGGAGGTCCTGCGCATCGAGCCCTGGGGCGCGGACAGCATCCGGGTGCGGGCCGCCCGGCACCGCATCCTGGACGACCTGCCTGGCGCGCTGCTGCCGACGAAGCCGACCAGCGCCGCCATCTCGGTCGACGGGTGGCGGGGCGAGGTGGTCAACGGTGCGCTGACCGCGGTGGTCGAGATCGCGAACGGCGAGGACGAGATCGAGGTCAACGTCTCGTTCCAGTCCACAAGCGACGGTCGGCCGCTGCTGGCCGAGCAGCGCGCGCACTTCTGGTGGCCGGGTGCCCGCCTGTTCGCCGACACGAGACATGGCCGCTCCCGTCTGGAACAGCGTTTCTCGAGTTACCCCGACGAGCGCCTGTACGGCCTCGGCCAGCGCACCCACGGCCGGTTGAACCAGAATGGCATGGTCCTGGACCTGGTGCAGCGCAATGCCGAGGTGAACATCCCGTTCGTGCTATCCAACCGGGGTTACGGCCTGCTGTGGAATTCGCCC
>DATBCR010000389.1:0-7403 GCA_036270375.1 Pseudonocardiaceae bacterium
GTACGGCAGGCCAGAAGCGCAGCGTTGCGTCATCACCCACCATTCCTTGGTGCTGCCCAACGGCAGCGAGTCCGCCGAGGTGCCGTTACTCGCCGACCGCATCGACCAGATCCGTGACCTGATCCTGGCCGGCGACTCCGATGTGGCCCTTGCCATGGCCGTTCCGGACGGGCCGCACCCCGCCCCGCAGCCCTTCCACCCGGCTTTCGCCATCGACCTGGTCGCCGACGGTGCCACGTCGGGTTTTCGCCGGACCGTGGACTTCGACACCGGGGTGGTCGGCACCGAGGTGGACGGCATGCGCAGCGCCTGTTTCGTGTCCAGGGCCGCTGATGTGGTGGCGTGGGCCGCGTGGTGCGCCGATCCCACCGAACTGGCGGTTCGGCATGTGGTGAGCTTGCCGGGTTGCCCCGACGATCTCGACACCACGGTGTCCGCCGTGCTGACCCCCGATGGCGCGATCAGCACGGTCCGGGTCGATTATCCGCGCTCCGGCGGCTATGTCGGGGTGACCCGGCTGATCACCGACGGTCGTTGCCGGCTCGGCCCCGAGCACCGCGTGCTGATCACGCAAGCCACCCACATCCTGCTGCTGACCCGGGTGGCTCGGTGTGCCACGGACCTGCGTGACTCGGTCCTCGCCCTGCCGACCGAGTGGGATCGACTGCTCGCCGACCACGTGGCGCTGCACGGGCCGACCATGCGGCGGATGCGACTGGAGTTGGGGGCGACGCCGACGGTGTCGGTCGGTGAGTTGCTTGCCCGGCCGGGGCCCGCGCTGCTGGAGGTTCTGTTCGAGTCCGGGCGGTATCTGCTGCTGTCGGCGAGCGGATTGCTGCCGCCTCGGCTGCCCGGACTGTGGCAGGGCGACTGGCACGCGGCCTGGTCCGGCGCGATCACCTGCGACGCCAACGTAAACCTGGTCGCCGCCGCCGCCGCGACGACAGCGGTCAGCGAGACGATCGAGGCGTTGGTCGCGTTGATCGAGGCGAGCTTGCCAGACTGGCGACACAATGCGGCCAGACTGTTCGGCGCCAGGGGAATCGTCGCCCCGGCGCACACCGACGGCCACAACGGCCGCGCCTACCACTTCTCCACCGAATACCCGTTGCACCTGTGGACCGCGGGCGCCAACTGGCTGCTCACCCCACTGCTCGATCACATCGCCGCCACCCGCGATACCGCACTGCTGGCCAGGATCACGCCGATCCTCGGCGAAGTGGCCCGTTTCTACCAGGACTTCCTCGACCGCGTCGACCAAGACGGCAATCTCGTCATCGTGCCGTCCTATTCACCGGAGAATCACCCGATCGGCCAGGGTCCGGCCGCGATCAACGCCACCATGGACATCGCCGCCGCCCGGCACGCCCTACGTTCCGCCATTGATGTCCGCGCCGGCGCCGATGACGAAATCGTGGCTTGGCAACGGATTCTCGACCGCTTGCCGCCGTATCGAATCAACGACGACTGCGCACTCGCCGAATGGGGGTGGCCGACCCTCACCGATCGATACGACCATCGGCATGTCAGCCACCTCTACCCGGTCTGGCCGCTACGCGAGATCACCCCGTGGGACACGCCGAAACTCGCGGACGCCGCCACAACGGCGCTGACGTTGCGTACCGCTGAGAACGACTCCGCGCACGGCCATCTGCACCGTGCGTTGTGCGCCGCCCGGCTCGGCGAACGAGAGTTGGTCGCCGATGGGCTCAACACCCTGCTGACTGGCGGATTCTTCTTTCGTGGACTGATGAGCAGCCATTATCCGGCCGGCGGGGTCTACAACGCCGACACCGCGTGCGGCCTGCCAGGACTGTTGGTGGAAGCGCTGGTCGCCGCGCGATCGGCGGACGACGACCGCGCCGGCCGAATCGTGCTCCTGCCGGCCGTACCCGATCTGCTGGCCAGCGGACGGATCGAGGGCGTGCCGACGGTGACCGGGGTGACCGTGCGTTCGCTGGAGTGGGACCTGGCAGCGAAGTACCTGCACGCCATAATCGAAAGCGTAGTCGAATGTATTGTCGAAATTGACATATTCGCATGGAAAAGTGAACGTGTGACAGTGCGATGTCCGGCCGGAAAGCCGATCGGGCTATTGTGTTCGACAAGTTCGACTCGTATCGTGAAGCTCCCCTAATCATCCGCACGGGAGAAGGTATCATGCGTATACCACGAGCAATGGGGCTCGTCCTGCTGGCGACGATTTCGGCGGTCGCGCTGACCGCGACATCGGCCGCCGCCGCGACCTGGACCAGTTCGGACCGCTTCGGGAACTGGAACAACGGCGGATACACCGTTTACAACAATGTCTGGGGCAGCGGCGCGGGTCCGCAGACCATCAGCGCCAACTCCTTCAGCAACTGGTGGGTCGACACCAACCAGCCGAACACCAACGGCGTCAAGTCCTACCCGAACTCGTCCAAGACGATCAACGTGCCGTTGAGTTCGCTGAACCACGTCACCAGCAATGTCAACTTCAGCACGCCGTCGAACGGCGTCTGGGACGCCGCGTACGACATCTGGGACAGCAACAACGCATTCGAGACGATGCTGTGGCTGAACGAGCGGATAGCCGGCCCGCTCGGCACGAAGCAGACCACCGCGACCGTCGGCGGCTCGACCTGGTCCGTCTTCTCCGGGTCCAACGGCAGCAACAAGGTGTTCTCGTTCGTCCGCACCAGCGGCACCAACTCCAACACCGTCGACATCCTCGCCGTGCTGAAGTGGATCGAGGCAAGGGGCTGGTTCGGCAACATCACCCTTGGCAAGGTGCAGTTCGGCTTCGAGATCTCGGCCACGAACGGCACCCAGCGGTACCAGGTGAACAGCTACTCGGTCAGCAACGGCTGACAGGGGACGTGGTCAGCGGCGACTGCCACCGAAGTATCTGGCGCGGACCCGATCGAGGAGAATCGCCACGCCGAGCACCGCGCCCTGGACGACCTGCTGGAAGTACGGGCTGACGTGCAGCGCGAGCAGTCCGTTGGCGATGAATTCGAGCAGGATCGCGCCGGCCGCGACGCCGACGATGCGGCCCTCGCCGCCGGACAGTGACACGCCGCCGACCACGGCCGCCGCGATGGCGACCAGTTCCCAGCCGGCCCCGACCGACGGGTCGGCGACGTTCATCCGTCCGATCACGAGGACGCCGACGATGCCGGCGAGGACGGCGCTGGCGATGTAGGTGGCCGTGATGCGCCGTGCGGTGGGGATGCCGGCGAGCCGGGCGGCTTCCTTGTTGCCGCCGACCGCGTAGATCTGGCGTCCGACATAGGTGCGTTCCATCACGAACCACGCGATCGCCACCGCCGCGATGAAGAACAGCGCCGGGACGGGCACGCGTTCGATGTAGAACGAACTCAGGTTGGCGAACAGCGGATCGATGCCATTGATGGGCGTGCCGCCGGTGATCGCGAGCGCAAGGCCCTGCGCGACGGTGAACGTGACGAGGGTGATCACGAACGGCGGCACGTTCAGTCGCGTCACCATGGTGCCGTGCCACAGGCCGACCGCGGCGCAGATCACAATGGTCACCAGGATTGCCATCGGCGCGGACAGTCCTTGATGGACATTGAACCAGGCGACGAGAATGCCCGCGAGGCCCGCGAGCGCTCCGACGGACAGATCGATACCACCTGTGAGCACGACAAGGGCCTCGGCGACCGCGAGGATGCCGACCTGCGCGAGGTCCCGACCCATCACCTGGAGGTTGCCGACACTCGCGTACGTGGACGCGTTGACCGCGATGAGCGCGAACACCACGACGCACGCGATGATGACGCCGGCCTCCGGCGATTCGGCGAGGCCGCGCAGCAGCCGGAAACCGGCCCTCCGGGGCAGCGGTTGGTCCGTCGGCGGGGCGACAGGCGCGCCGGTCGTGGTGTCCCGTGCGGTCACGGTGCTTCTCCGTTCTGGGTGGCACCGCCGAGTTCTGGCAGCGCTCCGGTGCCGGCGGCAGCGGTCATGATGGCTTCCTTGGTGGCTTCGTCGTGGCCGAGCACCGCGACCACGCGACCGTGGTTCATGACCGCGACCCGATGGCAGATCAGTTGCAGCTCCTCGAGTTCCGACGACGCGAGCAGCACCGCCATGCCGTCGACCGCGGCCTTCTCGATGAGCTGGTAGATCTCGGCCTTGGCGCCGACGTCAACGCCCCTTGTCGGCTCGTCGAGCAGCAGCAGCCGTGGCGTGGTGGCGAAGGCCCGGCCGAAGATCGCGCGCTGCTGGTTGCCGCCGTACAGCGACCCGATCGGCTGGTCCACCGACCGCATCCGGACGTTGACCGATCCCGCGATCTCCCGCGCCCGCTGGCGTTGTGTCCTCGGTCGCAGGATTCCGTGCCGGGCAATGGATTTCAGGATCGACACGGTCACGTTCGCGGTGATCGGCGCGAACGGCACGAGCGACTGTTCCTTGCGGTCCTCGGGAATGAGGGCGACACCCGCGTTCACACCGGCACGTGCGTCGCGCGGGTGGTGCGGGTGCCCGGCCAGCACCATCGTGCCGCCGGTCGCCGGCTGCGCGCCGACAATCGTGTGGATGAGGCGGCTGCGGCCGGAACCCATCAGGCCTGCGACGCCGACGATCTCGCCGGACCTGACGTCGAGGTCGACGGGTCCGAGGCCGGCCGCGGTCAGGTCGCGAACCCGCAACAGGACGTCGGCGTCACCGGACGGCACCCGAGGGCGTCTTTCAGCCAGCTCGCCGCCGACCATCTCCCGGATCAGCCGCGCTTCGGTGGCCTCGGCCGGGGTGAGATCGGCGACGAGATATCCGTTGCGCAGCACGAGGATCCGGTCGCTGACCAGGCGGACCTCGTCCAGCCGGTGGCCGATGAACAGCACCGTGCCGCCCCGGTCGGCCAACTGCCGGGCAAGGCCGAGCACGATCTCGGCCTCGATCGGGCCGAGCGACGACGTGGGTTCGTCCAGGATCAGCAGTCTCGGCTCGCGTCCCCACGCCTTGGCGATCTCGATCATCTGCCGGGTCGGCACCGGCAGGCTGCGGACCTCCCTGCGCACGCCGATGGCCTTCGGCGACAGGCCGATCTCGACCAGCATCGCCTCCGCCTCGGCCCGCATCGCGGCCCGGTCCACCAGCAACCGGCGGCGCGACTGACGGGGTCGACGCCCGAGCAACAGGTTCTCCGCGACGGAAAGCTGACCGACGAGCGGGAACTCCTGGGACACCATCGCCACGCCGAGCCGGCCGGCGGCCTCAGTGGACCCGGCCGCCAGCGGCGTGCCCTCGATCTCGATCTCACCGCCGTCGCGGTGTACGGACCCGGACAGCGTCCCCATCAGTGTCGACTTCCCGGCGCCGTTCTCGCCGACGACACCGACGACCTGGCCGGCGAACAGATCGAGCTCCGGCAGTTCGAGGACGCGGACCGGGCCGTAGGACTTGTGGACCCCCCGCAGGCGCGCGGTGACCGCGCGGCTGGGGGGCGTCCGGAGCGACGGCGTCATCGTCAGCTGATTCCCAGCTTCGACTGCAAGGACTGGTAGTCGGTCAGGTTCGACTTCGTCACCAGGCCGACGCCGGAGCTGAGCGTGTACCCGTCCGATCCCAGGTATGGCTTGACGATCGCCATCGTCGCAGCGTTGCCGAGGACCTTCTGCGCCGCAAGGATGAACGCGCCGGTGTAACCCTGCTGGTACGGCATCTGCACCACGGTGCCACCGATGGTGCCGGACTGGATAAATTGCAGCGTCTGGGCGTCCGAGTCGTCGGACACGATGCTGACGCTACTCGTCTTGCCCGCCGACTGTACGGCTTGCGCGAGCGCAGGCCCGTCGTAGGAGTACACGCCGTACAGGCCGGTGACATCAGGGTTGTTGGCCAGGATGGTCTCCGCGTCCGATGTCGCGGTGGACGCCTGCAGGTTGTCGTTGACCTTCTGCGCGATCGTGATCGTGGTGCCCTTGAGCGCGTCCTCGAAGCCCTGGATGCGCTGGGTGGCGTTGGCCGCCGTGAGCGAGCCGACCAGGACCGCGACCTTACCCTTGCCTCCCAACAGCTTCTTCATCGCCGTACCGGCCTCCATGCCAGCGGTGTAGTTCGGCGTGCCGAGGTAAAGGCCGGCGGCCGCGGTGCCGGGCAGCGGCGAGTCGATCGGCAGCACGAACACGCCGGCGTGCATGTCGGTGGAGATGGTGCCGGCAGCCGAGGTCGGGTCGATCGCGGACAGCGAGTAGCCGCTGACGCCCTGCGAACGCAATGTCTCCAGTTCCGATGTCTGCTCGGTCAGCTTTCCGTTGGGCGGCGCGAAGTAGGTGCACTTGCCGCTCGCGAGGCCCAGATCGGCGCAGCCCTTCTGGAAGCCGACCTGGCCCGCCTTCCAGTAGTCCGCCGCGACGTTGACGACCATCGCGATGTTGACCGACGACAGGTCCTTGCCGGCCATCGCCGACTTCAGCGCGTTGTCGAGCTGTGCCAGCTTGTCCTGGTTGAACGTGATGTCGCCGGACAGCGTGACGGCGGTCTTGCTGGCCGGCGGTGGGGCGGCCGAGCCGCCGCTGGCGTTCTTCGAACACGCGGCGGTCAACAGCAGCGCGGCCACGGACACCGCGGCGACGGAGCAGAGTTTGATGTTCATGACCGGGTTCCTTCGTTGGGTGGGGGACTTGCGGTGTCGTTGGAACGTCCCGTGTGGACGGAACCGGGTGCGCTAGAGACCGCGGGCGAGCTTGTAGTACGCATGGTTCCAGCGGATCTCCTTGCGCAGCTGTGCCACGGTGGTGTCCGTGTCGATGGTCAGCAGCTCCACCGCTGTCATGTCTGCGAGGTCGGCGATGTGCTCCATGGTCAGTGCGCTGGTCAGCGCGGTGTGGTGCGGCCCGCCGGCGGTCAGCCAGCCCTCGGCCGACGTGGCGAGGCTCGGGTGCGGTCGCCACACGGCGCGGGCGACCGGCAGTTTCGGCAGCGGCTCCGGCGGAGCGACCACCTCGATCGTGTTGGCCACCATGCGCAGGTGGCCACCGAGGTCGGCAAGGCCGATGACGGCGGCCGGGCCGGGCGCCGCGTCGAAGACCAGCCGAACCGGGTCCTCGCGGGCGCCGATCCCCAGTGGGTGTATCTCGCAGGACGGGGTGCTCGCCGCGATGGACGGGCAGATTTCGAGCATGTGCGCGCCGAGTACGAGTTCCCGGCCCGGCTCAAGGTGGTACGTGTAGTCCTCCATGAACGACGTCCCGCCGGGCCGGCCGGCCGCCATGGTTTTCAGGGCCCGCAACAGGATCGCGGTCTTCCAGTCGCCTTCTGCGCCGAAGCCGTAGCCGTCGGCCATCAGTCGCTGCACCGCGATACCCGGCAGTTGCCGCAGGCCGCCGAGATCCTCGAAGTTGGTGGTGAACGCGCCGAATCCGCCCGCGGTGAGGAAGTCGCGCAGCCCGATCTCGATC
>DATBCR010000390.1:0-7562 GCA_036270375.1 Pseudonocardiaceae bacterium
TCGCCGCTGGTCGTCGGCGTCGGCGAGGGCGAGACGTTCGTCGCCTCCGACGTAGCGGCGTTCATCGAGCACACCCGCGAGGCCGTCGAACTGGGCCAGGACCAGCTGGTCGTGATCACCCGCGACGGCTACGAGGTCACCGACTTCCACGGCGACGCCGCCCAGGCGAAGCCGTTCACCGTGGATTGGGACCTGAGCGCCGCCGAGAAGGGCGGCCACGAGTACTTCATGCTGAAGGAGATCGAGGAGCAGCCGGAGGCGCTGGCCAACACGCTGCGCGGCCACTTCGACAACGGCCGGATCATCCTCGACGAGCAGCGCATCTCCGACCAAGACCTGCGCGACGTCGACAAGGTTTTTGTCGTCGCCTGCGGCACCGCCTACCACTCCGGCCTGGTCGCCAAGTACGCCATCGAGCACTGGACCCGGCTGCCCGTGGAGTGCGAGCTGGCCAGCGAGTTCCGCTACCGCGACCCGGTGCTCGATCGCGCGACCCTGGTCGTCGCCGTGTCTCAGTCCGGCGAGACCGCCGACACCCTGGAGGCGGTGCGGCACGCCCGTGAGCAGAAGGCCCGCGTGCTGGCCATCTGCAACACCAACGGGGCGCAGATCCCGCGCGAGTCCGACGCCGTGCTCTACACGCACGCCGGCCCGGAGATCGGCGTGGCGTCCACGAAGGCGTTCCTTGCCCAGATCGTGGCGAACTACCTGGTCGGCCTCGCCCTCGCCCAGGCACGCGGCACGAAGTACCCGGACGAGGTGGCCCGCGAGTTCGCCGAACTGGAGGCGATGCCGGCCGCCGTGGAGCGCGTGCTCGGCACCATCGACCGGGTCCGCCAACTGGGCCGGGACCTCGCCGATGCCAAGGCGGTGCTGTTCCTCGGCCGGCACGTCGGCTACCCGGTCGCCCTTGAGGGCGCGCTGAAACTCAAGGAACTGGCGTACATGCACGCCGAGGGTTTCGCGGCCGGCGAACTCAAGCACGGCCCGATCGCGCTGATCGAGAACAACCTGCCGGTCGTCGTCGTAGTGCCGTCCCCGAAGGGACGCGCTGTGCTGCACGGGAAACTGCTGTCCAACATCAGCGAGATCCAGGCCAGAGGCGCCCGCACCATCGTGATCGCCGAGGAGGGCGACGAGACGGTCCGGCCGTTCGCCGACCACCTGATCGAGGTGCCCGCCGTGCCGACCCTGTTGCAGCCCTTGGTGTCCACCGTCCCGCTGCAGGTGCTCGCCGCCGAGATCGCCAGGACCAGGGGGTACGACGTGGACAAGCCGCGCAACTTGGCGAAGTCCGTCACGGTGGAATGATCTGACCCCATGCACGGGATCTGGACCACCGGCCACATCCACGCCGCCGAGGAGAAGCTCCTGGCCCGCACGCCGGACGGCGCCCTCATGCGCAAGGCGGCGTTCGGCGTCGCGGTCGAGGCACGGTCACTTCTGGCCCAGCACAAGGGAAAGACGGCGGGTACGCGGGTGGTGCTGCTCGTCGGCGCCGGCAACAACGGCGGCGACGCGCTGTGGGCCGGCGCGTTCCTGCGCCGCACGGGCATCGCGGTGACGGCCGTCCTGCTCGACCCGGACCGCACTCACCCGGCCGGCCTGGCCGCGCTCCGCAGGGCCGGCGGCCGGATCACCACCGACGGTTCGGCCGTCGAGACGGCGGACCTGGTGATCGACGGCATCGTCGGCCTGTCCGCCCACGGCCCGCTCCGCCAACCCGCCGCCGACCTTGTGTCCAGAATCACCGCCCCCATCCTGGCCGTGGACCTCCCGAGCGGGGTCGAACCGGACACCGGAGCGGTGACCGGACCCGCCGTCATGGCAACGGTCACCGTGACGTTCGGCGCCCGCAAACCGTGCCACGTGCTGTCATCGGGCGCCGTGCACTCGGGCCGGGTTGTGTTGGTGGACATCGGACTCCGCCCCGAACTCGGCGAACCCGACCTACGCGTCCTGACCGCAGCCGACGTGGGCGCCGCATGGCCGGTCCCCGGTCCGACCGACGACAAGTACACCCAGGGCGTCACAGGTGTGGCGGCCGGCTCGGCCAACTACCCGGGCGCCGCCGTCCTCGCCACCGGTGCCGCCGTGCTGGCGACATCGGGCCTGGTCCGCTTCGCCGGCACGGCGGCGGATGCGGTCCGCGCGCACTGGCCGGAAGCCGTGACCACCGGTTCGGTCGCCGACGCCGGCCGCGTGCAGGCGTGGGTGGTCGGCCCCGGCCTCGGCACCGGCGGTGCGGCTCGCGACGTCCTGCGCACCGTGCTGGCGGCGGACGTGCCGGTCTGCGCCGACGCCGACGCGATCACCCTGCTCGCCAACCACCCGGACCTGTGGGACGCAAGGGAACCAGGCACTCCCGTGGTCCTCACCCCGCACGCGGGCGAATTCGCCCGCCTGGCCGGCGAGATCGGCCCCGACCTGGTGGCCGCCACCCGCAGGGCAGCCCGCCAGACCGACGCGATCGTCCTGCTCAAGGGCCACACCACCGTGATCGCCGCACCGGACGGCCGAACCCTTGTCAACCAGTCCCGTTCAGCATGGCCAGCCACCGCAGGCTCCGGCGACGTGCTGTCCGGTCTTGTCGGCGCACTTCTCGCGGCCGGCATCGAGCCGCTGCTGGCCACCGGTTGCGCGGCCTTCCTGCACGGCCTGGCCGCCGACCTGGCCGCACGTGGTGCCCCGGTTCCCGCGTCCCGCATAGCGAATGCCATTCCGGACGCGATCCGAGCGGTACGGATGTCCGTTTCGGCTGACACACGCCAGTGACTGCCCGGTGCCCGAGCCGGTAACCGGCGTGTGTCAGCATCGGGACGTGCACACACCTGTTCGGGCGGAGGCCGTCGTCGACCTGGCCGCGATCCGGCACAACGTGCGGCTGCTGGCCGACCTGGCCGCCGCGTCCGGTGCCGAAACCATGATCGCGGTGAAGGCGGACGGCTACGGCCACGGCGCCGTACCGGTGGCCAGAGCGGCGGTGCGGGCAGGCGCGACCTGGCTCGGCGCGTGCTCCCAGGCCGAAGCGTTGACCCTCCGCGAAGCCGGACTGACCACCCCGATCCTGGCGTGGCTCGACCTCCCGGACGTCGACCGGGCACCGGCAGTCGAGGCGGACATCGACCTGGCCGCATCCTCGGTCGCCGAACTGACGGCACTGGCCGAAGCCGCAGAACGAACCGGCAAACGAGCCAGAGCGCACCTGAAGATCGACACCGGCATGACCAGAAACGGTTGCCAGCCGGACGAATGGCCGACCCTGGTGGCCAAGGCCGTCGAGTGCCGTGACACCGTCGAGACGGTCGCCGTCTGGTCCCACCTCGCCTGCGCCGACGAGCCGGGCGACAAGTCGATCGACGAGCAGGCCGACCGCTTCGACATGGCATATCACCAGGCCCTGGCGGCCGGCCTGAGCCCGATCCGCCACCTGGCCAATTCCGCCGCCACCCTCACCCGTCCCGACCTGCACTTCGACATCGTCCGCCCGGGAATCGCCTGCTACGGCCTGAATCCGGTGTCCGTCGCCGCAGACCTGCGCCCGGCCATGACGTTCCGCTCGGCCGTCGCGTCCACCAAACGCGTGCCGGCCGGCGAATCCGTCGGCTACGGCCAGAGCTGGACCGCCGACGACACCACCACCCTGGCCCTGGTCCCGGTCGGCTACGCGGACGGCGTGCCCCGCGCGCTGTCCGGTCGTTTCGACGTCTGGCTGGCCGGTCGCCGCAGGCCGGCCGTTGGCCGCGTGAGCATGGACCAGATCGTCGTCGACTGCGGAAACGACGACGTACCAACGGGTACCGAGGTGATCCTGTTCGGTCCTGGTACCAGCGGCGAGCCGACCGCCCGCGAGTGGGCCGACACCCTTGGCACGATCGACTACGAGATCGTCACCGGCATGTACCGCCCGAGGGTGGCCCGCCGCTACGTCGGGAACGACGAACGGTGAACGTGCCCGTACTGCGCATCATCGGAGTGGCAGGTGGCATCGTCGGCGCGGTGACGGCCGGCCTGACCGTGGCCGGCGTCGTGCAGGCACGCCGCCGCCAAGCCCTGACCACCCAAGAGCCCCAAGCGATCGAGCCCCCCGGCGAACCACTTGGCCGGCTCAAACCCACCCGCACCCGCACGGTCGCCGCCGATGACGGCGTCCCCCTGTCCGTCGAGGAAGTCGACCCGACGGACGGCAAGCCGGCGCTCACGGTCGTCCTGGTGCACGGATTCGCACTGGACCGCCGCTCATGGCACTTCCAGCGCCGAGACCTGGCCGACCTCGGCGACCCCCGGGTCCGCCAGGTTCTCTACGACCAGCGTGGCCACGGCAAGTCCGGCCGCCCGAGCGAGCGATCGTGCACCATCGACCAACTCGGCCGCGACCTGGACGTGGTCATCCGCTCAGTCGCCCCGACCGGTCCGTTGGTGTTGGTCGGCCACTCCATGGGCGGCATGACGATCATGGCGTTGGCCGAACAACGCCCGGAACTGTTCGCGGACCGCGTCCGAGGCGTGGCCCTGATCGGCACGTCGGCCGGTGAAGTCGGCCGACAGGGCCTGCCGCTACCGCTCCTGTCCCGCTACCACCGAATCACCAGACTGGTCGGCGAGCTGGCCGGCTGGCAACCGGGCCTCGTCGAGTGGGTGCGCTCGGCAGGCGGCGGCCTGACCCGCCAAGGCGTGCGGCGGCTGGCCTTCGGCGACCACTCGGTACCGGGCCAACTGGTGGACTTCATGGTCCAGATGCTGAACGTGACCGAAGTCCCCGTACTCACGTCCTTTCTGCCGACCCTCGGCACGCACAACCGCTACGCCGCCCTTGCCGGCTTACGCCACTGCGAGGTCCTTGTCCTGTCCGGCGACGAGGACCGCCTGACTCCCTTCGCGCACGCCGAACGAATCGCGGCCGAACTGCCGGCCGCCACGCTGGTCCGGGCGACCGGCGCCGGTCACATGGTCATGCTCGAACAGCCGGACCTGGTCACCGGCGAACTGGCCACCCTGCTCGGCGCGTGCGCGGCCGGTGCCGGCGCGACAAGGCGAATACTGCGCAGACCGTGGCGGAACAGGTGAACCGAGACACGTGAACACCGTGGTGGAACTGCCGACCGTCGAGGACACGGTGGCATTCGGCGCGCGACTGGGCAGAACCCTGCGCGCCGGTGATCTCGTCCTGCTGGCCGGCCCGCTCGGCGCCGGGAAGACCGTGCTGGTACGCGGAATCGCGGCCGGCATGGGCGTCGCGGGCCAGGTCAGCTCGCCGACATTCGTGATCGCACGGGTCCACCGCCCGACGGCGGACACCGGCGTGCCCCTTGTGCACGTGGATGCGTACCGCATCGGCGACGACCTCGACCAGCTCGACGGCCTTGACCTTGACACGGACCTGATGGACGCGGCGGTGGTGGTCGAGTGGGGCGAGGGCGTGGCCGAGGCCCTGTCCGCGGACCATCTGCTGATCCGCCTGAACCGCCGCGACGACGACGTCCGGGAAGCGAACCTCGAACCGCACGGCTCGTGGACCGGCCGCGAAATTGCGGTGTGCGACCGGTTCCCGCACGTTTAGGCTGACCGGATGCAGGCGGTGATCTTCGACTGGGGCGGCACGCTCACGCCGTGGCACAGCGTGGCGCGAGACATCGGCTGGCTGGCCTACGCGGCTGCCCTGCACCCCGATGCGCCGGACCTCGCGACGGCCATGGTCACGGCGTTGGTGGCCGCGGAAGACGAGGCCTGGAACCGGGTCCGCGACGAGGGCCGCGCGTTCACCCTGGCCCAGGTGCTGGCCAGTGCCGGTGCCCCGGAGGACGAGGCCGCCTACCAGGCGTACCGCACCACATGGGAGCCGGCGACCTACACCGACCCAGCGGTGGTGCCGGTTGTCACCGCGCTGCGCGAACGCGGCCTGCGCACCGGCGTGCTGTCGTCGACGGCCTGGCCGGGCGAGTGGCACGAGGACATCCTGCGCAGGGACGGCGCCCTCGACTGTTTCGACGCCTGCGTGTGGACCAGCGGCCTGAAGTGGACAAAGCCCAACCCGGCGGCATTCCACGCCGCCATTTCCGCCGTCGGCGCAACAGATCCAACCCACTGCGTCTACGTTGGCGACCGCATGTTCGACGACGTGTCCGGTGCCAAGGCCATCGGCATGCGCGCGGTGTTCGTGCCGCACAGCAAGGTCCCGCCGGAACACGTCGGCCCGGTGACGGCGGAGCCGGACGCGGTGATCAACGAGCTAACCGACCTGCTCCCCGTCATCGACAACTGGCTGCCCTGACCCCAACCGCACTTTCATCACCTTGCCCAACTCGTTGCGCGGCAAGGCATCCACGAACCGCACCACCCTCGGTCGCTTGTGCGGCGCCAACAACCGGGCCACCAGATCGATCAACTCGCTCTCCGGCACCGGTTCCCTGGCGACAACCCACGCCACGATCCGCTCGCCGAGATCCACATCCGGCTCCCCGGTCACCGCGACCTCGACCACCCCCGGATGCTCGGCGAGCACGCTCTCGATCTCGACGGCCCCGATCTTGTAGCCACCACTCTTGATCAGATCCGTCGCCCGCCGCCCCACGATCCGCAACTGCCCGCCGTCCGACCAGCACCCCACGTCACCGGTCCGAAACCACCCGTCCCGAAACGCGGCCTCGGTGGCATCCGGCCGATTCAAATACCCCAAGAACAAATTCGTTCCCCGCACCTCAATCTCCCCGACCTCACCTTCACCGACAACAACCCCGCCCTCATCCACCAACCGCACCTCGACCCCGTCCACCGCCGCCCCAACGGTCCCGGTTTCCCGAGCACCGCCAATTCGAACCGCCGCATTGATCAACGTCTCGGTCAACCCGTACCTCTCCACCACCCGCTGCCCGGTGGCCGCCGCGATCCGCTCCTGCACCGAGACCGGCAACCCGGCCGACCCCGACACCAACAACCGTGCCCGCCCAATGGAATCCGCCAACTCCGGCGACGACACGACGTCGGCCAGCCGGTGATACATCGTCGGCACGCCGAACAACATCGCCCCACCACCCAACTCGGCCGCCACCTCCGCCGCGTCGAACCGCCCGAGATGCCGGACAACCCCACCGAGGCGCAACGGCCCGAGCACGCCGAGAATCAATCCGTGAATATGAAACAGCGGTAACGCGTGCACCACCGTGTCCCGCTCGGTCCATTCCCACGCCGCCGCCAACGCATCCAGATTGCTCGCAATGGCCAGCCGACTGTGCACCACCCCCTTGGGTGCCCCAGTCGTACCGGACGTATAAACAATGAACGCCGGCGCACCCACATCGGCGGGCTCGGCCGGCAACGACTCCGTCGAAGGGTCCGCCGCCACGTCGACCCGACACAACGAGCCCAACCCACCCGGCAACTCCGACTCAGCCCCGGCGAGCACCAGATCCGGCTCACTGTCCGCCAGAATGTGGGCCAACTCACGTTCCCCGGTCTTCGGATTCAACGGAATCACCGCCGCCCCGGCGAACAGCGCCCCCACCACGGCCACCGCGGTCTCCATCGTCGGCGTAGCCCACACCGCCACCCGATTGGCCCTCGCC
>DATBCR010000391.1:0-1866 GCA_036270375.1 Pseudonocardiaceae bacterium
GACAGCGCAACTGGTCGCCGCCGAGATCCACGCCAACCCGGAAGTGGCCCTTCGCGTACACCTCACGCAGGAACTCGGCCTCGATCCGAACGAACAGCCGTCGCCGGTGGTGGCCGCGGTGTCGTCGTTCCTGTGCTTCTCGGTCGGCGCGGTCTTCCCGCTGCTGCCGTTCCTGTTCGGCCTGCAGTCGCTGTGGCTCGGCCTCGGCATCGGCGGCGCGGGATTGTTCCTCGCCGGCGCCATCGTGGCCAGGTTCACCCGGATGTCGTGGTGGCGCAGCGGGTTGCGGCAGTTGCTGTTCGGCGCGATCGCGACGGCGGCCACCTACGGCGTCGGCGCCCTGATCGGTGTGACGACAGGCTGACCGAATGCCGGGCGGAACCGGATGTGCATGCCAGTATTGGAAAACAAGTAACGCTCTGCCCAGCTACCGCGTAACACAGACGTGCACCGGTACCAGCCACGGCGGGCTGCCTGCCGAGTGCGCGCCGACCGGATTGTTCACTCGCAAGCTCGCCGACCGGATTTGTTCACTCGCAAGCTCGCTCACGCCCCCGGAGCACACGATGACCAGCACGCAGCAGAGTCACGGCACCGACCGGACCGAACGCATGTTCAAAGTGGCCATCACGATCAAGGGCATCGACGGGGGGTTGCAGTTCCTCGGTGCACTGCTGCTGATGGTGATTCCGCCCACACTGATCACCGGTATCGCCAACGCGATCATCACGCGCGACCTGCTCGGCGACCCGAACGGCACGCTGTCCACGCACCTGGCCACGGCGGCGGACCACTTCGCCAACGGCAGCAGCCGGTGGTTCGCCATCATCTACCTTCTCGCGCACGGCGTGATCAAGCTGGCGCTGGTGTGGGCGCTTATCAAACGGGTGATGGTGGCGTTCCCGATCGCGGTGGTCGTGCTCGCGGCATTCGTGGTCTACGAACTGTGGCGCGCGGTGCACACGCACTCGATCGCGCTGCCGATCTTCGCCGCGATCGACGTGGTGATCATCGTGCTGGTGATCCGCGAGTACCGGAAGCTGCGCAGGGAACGGGCGGCGGCGTAGCTCGGTCAGTCGCCCGCGTCCGGCTCGTCGATGCCGTACTCGACGAGCAGCGCCCCGATCCGCTCGCTCGGCGGTTTGCCGGCGATCCAGGCGTCGTCGGTGGTCGAGCCGGCGGCCAACAGCAGACGGACGGTCGACGCCCAGTCGCCGGCCCGCCCCAGCTGCTCACCGCTGCCGACGGTGGCCCAGGCCAGCGGCGTCGAGCCCCAGTGACCATCTGGCCCGTTGACGTCGGCACCCAGCGCCAACAGCAGGTCGACGACGTCCGCCCGACCGGCGTAGGCGGCGGCGTGCAGGGCGGTGGCGCCGTCGTCCCGCCGTACCGCCATGGGGAATCCGAGGTCGAGCATGAGCCGCACGACGGCCGGCTCGTCGTGTTCGGCGGCGTCCACGATCGCGGCGAGATCCACGTCGGCCAGCCGACCGGGCAGCCCGGGCGACACGGCGAGCAGTTGGCGAATGGCCGTCCGGTCGGCCCGGTGGCAGGCGCCGAGAAACCGGTCGACCTCGGTGGTGTCGTCATGCGCACCGTAGCGACGAAGCAGCCGCGCAACATCAAGACTGCCGCGACGCACGGCAATACGCACCGGCGACCGGTGGTCCAGACCGGGCGCGTTCGGATCGGCGCCGGCGGCCAGCAGCTGTTCGACCACGTCCACACCGCAGTCGGCGACGGCGAGCGGCAACGGGCTCAGGCTCCGGTCCGCCAGATGCCCGTCCGCCGCGACGTCGGCCGGCCGTGGACGTCCCGGATCTCCCCCGGCCTCGATCATCAGCCGAACACCCTCGACGTTACCGG
>DATBCR010000392.1:0-11036 GCA_036270375.1 Pseudonocardiaceae bacterium
CCGAAATAAAGAATGTGTGAAGTCTTGGAGCGCGCATTCACAGCCGCGGTGTCCTGTGAATGTCCGGTGTTCACGGACCGTGTCGCGGCGTCGGTCAAGCAGTGACCATCGATGCGTGGATATGTTCCTGAACGGTCCCCCACCTGCCGGGGGGTTCCCCAGTGGACTCATTGGAGGAATCAGGAATGCTGTCCCATCACATCGGCCGTCGCGCGGCACTGGTCGCCGCGGTCTGTGCGGCGACAACGGCGTTATCGCTCGGTGCCGTAGCGAATGCCGCCACACCGCACAGCGCGGACGGACACGGCGCCGTCACGGCGACGAAAGTCCACAGCCACAAGGTCATCATGCCGAAACGCGGCGCGATCCGGCATCACGTCGCGGCCGGCAACCTGCAGTACGGCGGCGGCCCCATCGAGAACAATCCCACCGTCTACCTCGTGTTCTGGGGCTCCCAATGGGACAGTGACGGCAATGGCGTCCAGTCCTACCTGACGAACTACTTCAGCGGCGTCGGCACCGGCGCCGACAACTGGTCCACGATCATGAACCAGTACACCGACGGCAACGGCAACGGCCCGCAGTTCGGCTCGTCCGTGCTCGGCGGCACGTGGGTCGACAACGGTTCGGCCGCGCCGAGCAATGCCACCGCGTCCGACATCTCGAACGAGGCCAACAACGGCGCGGCGCACTTCGGCGTGTCCGGCCCGAACGCCGACGTGTTCGTGGTGAGCCCGTCCGGCACCAGCCCCGACGGCTTCCCCAACACCGGATTCTGCGCCTGGCACGACTGGAACGGCAACGTCGCCTTCACCAACATGCCGTACGTGCTGGACGCGGGTGGCAGCTGTGGCGCCAACTCCGTGCAGAACCAGCTCGACGGGTTCAGCATCGTCGGCGGCCACGAGTACGCGGAAGCGGTGACCGACCCCGAGCCGTCCAGCGGCTGGGTCGCATCCGACGGCGAGGAGATCGGCGACCTGTGCGCGTGGCAGAACCTGACCACGCTCGGCCTCGGCACCGGCACCTTCGCCATCCAACCGTTGTGGAACAACAACGCGGGCGGGTGCACGGCATCCGGCTGAGTACGGTTCGGGCCGGGCGAATAATCCTCAAGGGACAGTCGTCCGGCCCGAACACCGTTGTGTGTCAATAACAGTGGACTTGCGTCCAGGGCCGGGTCAGGCGTGACGAGTGGCGGACCCGGCCCTGGACGTGTTTACCTGTTTTCACCCCGATCGCCAGGGCGGTGTTGCGCCCCATCCACACCCAGCGTCAGGTCTTGGATCAGCGCGAAGTAGGACGGCTTCGGCTGTAGGTTGGCATCCCAGAGGGTTGCGTAGCCCTCACCCTTGAAGAAGCCGGGGACCCACGAGTCGGCGTCCCCGAAACCCCATACCGTGAACGAGATGCAGCTGCGCACCGCGAGGCACGCCTTGAGCATCCCCTCGTAGTAGAAGGCCTGCGCGGACGGCGCGAGCGTGTTGGTCGGCACCTGAGCGGTGGCGTCGCCCACGAAGGTACGCACGTCGGCCTCGGTGACCGCGGTCTTGAGGCCGAGGTCGGCGAATCGCTGCAGGTCCTGCGTCATCTTGGTGGGGAAGCCGAACTGCAGGTCGAGGTGGCCCTGGTCGCCGACGCCGTTGATCGGCACGTGCGCCGCGATGAGTGACTGCACGAAGGCGAACGCCGCGTCGCTCTTGGCGTTCGAGCCGTCCTCACCGGCGATGTTGTAGTCGTTGTAGAACAGCAGTGCGTGCGGGTCGGCGGCATGCGCCCACCGGAACGCGTCGGCGATGATGCCGGCACCGAGGTGCGACACCCAGAAGTCCTTGGGGTTGATCATCGACGGGTTGCTGTCGGTGAAGAACTCGTTGGCCACGTCCCACTGCCAGATCTTGCCCTTGAAGTGGGTGACCTCGGTGGTGATGTGGTTGTGCAGCAGGTCGCGCAGCTGATCGTTGCTGATCGTGCCGTTGGCGACGCCGGTGGTCAGCCACGTCGGCAACTGGTTGTGCCACAACAGGACGTGACCGCGCACGAGTTGGTGGTTCTGTTGCGCGAACGCCACCAGCCGGTCACCGCCGGACCAGTCGAAGACGCCCTGCGTCGGCTCGACCACCTGCCACTTCATCTCGTTGCCGGGCGTCACGGCGGAGAACTGGTCGGCCGCGACCTGTGCGTAGGGGGCGTTGTCCAGGTCGAACGGAATGATGGCGCTGCCTACGTGTAATCCCACCTGCGCGGCAAGCGAACGCAGGGTGGCGGGCTTGGGCGCGGCGGGCGCGGCGCCACTGCCCGCGGTGGCGACGGCGGTCGTACCGGCGGCGAGCATGACCGCGCCGACAGCAACCACCGCGAGAGAACGCAGTCTCATCGGACTGACCCTTCTCCAGGACGGGCGTCATCGCCCGTTGCGTTTCGACATGCTTCGAATGTTTCGAAATGTGCCAATAACGATATCGACATATGCGACATGTTTTCGGCCTCATGGCACGGCCTGCCCGCGCTGTCGGCGCCCGGAGGTCCACCCGTGCACCGGCAGCGTGTGATATAAAACGTTATCGATAACGATTGACAGACGCAAGACCTCAGCGAAGGGTGGTCACGCCCTTACGGACGGTGAGACGCGCTGCCGGACGGTCAGCCCACGGTCAGAGCGACCGTCGTGGTGCTGCCGTCATCGAGGTGTTCGCGCTTGCGCACCAGTGCCTTGATCGGGACGATGTACCGCCCGTCCTTGGGATACAAGGACGTCCGCCATGTGCTGTCGCCGATGGTGGCGGTCACCGGGATCATGCCCCAGCCGTAGCTGACCAGCCTGGACAGATCCTCGATGTCCCTGCACTGCTCGTCGGGCACGGTGACGAAGTAGAACGGTGAAGGGCCGCGCCAGTACCAGAGTTCACCGCTGAATGTCAGCCGCACAGATCGATCCTGTCATGTCGTCACCTCGGCGCGTCCTCGCCGACCCGCCCGTCGACGGCCTCGCGGATCAGGTCGGCGTGGCCGAGATGGCGGGCGTACTCCTCGATCATGTCGACGAGCAGCCTGCGCAGGCTTGGCACGCCCCAACCGGTGAACAGGTGGCCCTTCGCGCGGTCGAGGCCGCCGTCCGCCATGGCCTCGGCGACGAACACCCGGGACCGTTCGACGGCCGCACGCCAGTCCCGCCACACCGCGTCGGCGTCACTGTCGGCCGTCCAGATCCAGTCGCGGTCCCAATCCGCCTCGGTCCAGGCCGGCTCGGGCATGCGGTCGTGCAACTTCCATGCGAACGTGCTCGCCTCGCACCGCACGAGGTGGCGCAGCAGCCCGCCGATGGTGATGACGGACTTGCCGACGGAGGTGGCCATCGCGGCTGCGTCGAGGTCGGCGCACTTCCACTCGAGCGTTCGCCGGTTGCGTTCGAGGGTGCCGAGCAGGGTGTCGAGTTCGTTGCCGGCTACCGGGGGTTCGGTGAGCAGTTCCTCAGTCATGGCGACCACGATAGGATCGTTCCCGGACGATGTACTTCCTAGATCGGGAGTCGATGTCACCGGACTTGAGTCCCACCGCCCGCGCGCTGTTGGCGCTGGAGTGGATACAGGACAAACCTGGCATCACCGGCGAGGACCTGGCGGCCCGGCTCGGCGTGTCCGACCGGGCGGCCCGCCGGTACGTCGGCATCCTGCGTGAGGCCGGGATACCCATCGAGTCGGTCAGCGGACCTTATGGCGGCTACCGGATCGGGCGCGGGTTGCGGGTCGCGCCGCTGATGTTCAGCCCGCCCGAGGCGTTGGGGCTGGCGATGGCCGTACTGCAGGGTTGGCACGGGGCAGCCGACGGCGACCACCCGGTGGCGACGGCGCTCGGCAAGATCGTGCGGGTGCTGCCGAGCGCGTCGGCGGCGCCGGTGGAGGCCGTGCGCCGGGTGAACGCCCAGAATCCCAGCGACGCGGCGGCGAGCCCGGACCCGCAACGTACGGCGGCCGTCGCGCAGGCGTGCGAGAGCCGGCAGCGGCTGCGGATCCGGTACGGCACGCGGGGTACGCCGTCGGGCCGGGAGATGGTCGTCGATCCGTGGGCGGTCGTGGTGCGGCACGGGCGGTGGTACCTGTTGTGCTGGTCGCACACGGCATCCGCGCGGCGGGTGCTGCGGCTCGACCGGATCGTGTCGGCGGCGGTGACGGACGGCTCGTACACCGTGCCGGCCGGCCTGGATCCGGTGCGGGAGGTCGAGGATCATCTTGCGGACGGGTGGGCGTACGAGGTCGAGGTCCGGGTCGACGTCCGGTTCGAGATCGCCTCGCGGTGCGTTCCCCGGATCCTGGGCCGTTTGCGGCCGGCCGGCGGGGAAACCTGTGTGCTGCAAGGCAGTACCGACAATCCGAGGTGGTACGCGGCGCAGCTCGCGGCGACGGAGCTGCCGTTCGCTGTGCTGCGGTCGGACGAGTTGCGGAAAGAGGTAATGGCCCTCGCCGACCGGCTGCGCCACGCGGCGAAATGGGACGCTTGACTCATCTGTTCACCCGCTCCTAGCCTCGACAGTAAACGTTTTCATCAAAGCGGGAGAAGGCAAACGCGGCCCGTGGGGCGCGATCGCCTATGGCAACGGCCGGCCGATCTTCGGATCGGCCGGCCGTTTCGTTAGCTGGCAGTGGTTGTGGTGCTGGCCGTGACCGCTGGGCCGGGGCCGTCGGCGGTGATGGCCGCGATGGTGAACGTGTACGCGGTGTTCGGTGTCAGTGCGTCGATCACCCGTGTCATGCCCTTGGCCGTTGGCTGCGTCAGCAGTGCGTCCCGGCCGGTTTCGGTGAACGTGCGGCCGTCCGACGTGGTGACCAGGTAGCCGATCACGGGTGTGTCGCCGATGACGGTGGGCGGTGTCCAGTGCAGGCTCACGGCGGTCGGGCCGGGGATGGCCTTCGCGCCGGTCGGTGCGGCGGCGAGTTTGCCGGCCAGTGGGGCCGGGGTCACCGGGGCCGCCGGCATGGACGGTTCGCTTGTGCCGTAACGGTTGTGGGCGGTGACGGTGACCGTGTACGGGGTGCCCTCGGTCAGGCCACTGACCACGGCGTAGCCGAGCCGCTCGAAGGTGTCCGGGTCGATTCGCGTGCTGATCCGGTGTGTGCCGTCGGTCGCGGTGACCGTGTACGAGGTCAGTGGCGCGTTGTTGACCGTGACGGTCGGGTTCCAGGTGACGTACAGCGTGCCGTCCGCCGCGAACGTCGCCACCCTGGCCGGTGCGACCGGGGCCGCCGTGCCGCCGACCCGCCGGTCGAGCACCCACCGGAAGTCCCGCTGCACGCCCGCGTTGTCCACGATGCCGTCTGGTGCGGCGGACGAGCTCGTCAGCAGGTGATTGCCTTGCGTGATCGCGCCTTTGTTGTCGCCGTCCGGATCGCCCTGCTCCCAGAAGTTCCCGGTGATCATGGTCGGGTCGTTGTTGCCGAGGCTGTCCCGGTAGTCCACGTGCGCCGTGCCGACGTCGAAGTACGCCACGTGGTACAACACGTTGCCCTGCACGGTTTCGTACGTGTTGCCGTTGTCGGTGTAGACGGCTTTGCCGATGCCCCACTGGTTGTGGATGACGTTGCCGACCACCTTCTCGCCGTCCGCGAGCGACGTGCCGGTGATGCCCTGGGTGTAGACGCCGCCACCGTCGTCGAGCAGCAGCATGTAGTCGAAGATCAGGTTGTCCGACACCAGGTTGTCGTGCGAGATGTTCGGCGCCGCCGGTGACTTGATCTTGTCCGGCCAGCCGCCCCAGCCCATCGAGATCGCGGCGTAGGAGAGGTGGTCGAGCTGGTTGTGCGCGATCGTGTCGTGCTGCGAGTAGCCGTTGAGAATGCCGACGCCACCGTGGAATTCCGCCGGCAGGCCGTAGATGTGGTTGTCCAGCACCGTGACGCCACTGGTGATGTCGCCGCCGTTGATGGCGGTCGGCTGGTCGACGCCGCCGATCTCCACGCCGTTGCCGGAGATGTCGGTGAACACGTCACCCCGCACGACGGTGTTCCGCGTGCCGTCGCCGAGGCGCAGTCCGGCGGCGCCGAGGTGGGTGAACACGCTGTCGGCGAACTCGAGTCCGGTGGCGTGCGAGAACGACACGTTGCCCGGTTCCGGGGTCCACGACGCGTAGGGGCAGGTGCCGCCGGGGGTGAACTGGCAGAGGCCTTCGGTGGCCCAGCCGGTCGGGCCGGTGGTGGTGTAGCCGGCCTGGATCTCGGAGAAGCCCTCCGGCGACGACGGCGTCAGCCAGGTGGCGTAGGAGAACTGGATGTCCCGGAACGAGATGTCGTGCAATGGCGCGGCAGCGGTGCCGTTGCCGACGACGAGTTGTTGCAGCGCGGGCATTTCCACGTCCGCGTGCCGCAGGTTCTGGCCCGGCCTCGGCAGGTAGTAGACGGTGTGCGCGGACCGGTCGAGGTACCACTCGCCCGGCGTGTCCAACAGTTCGAACGCGTTGTCGACGTAGGCCGGCCGGCGGCCGTTGGTCAGGTCGGCCGGGCCGACCATGTTGATGCTGCGGCCGGGGATGTTTGGGAAGATCACGCGCTTCGTCGAGTTGTCCCAGCACGGCTGGGCCATGGTGATCGTGGTGCCGCTGATCGACGCGATCGGGCAGCGCGGCTCGGTCCACTGGCCGAGGCCGTAGCGCTGCACGTTCCACAGTGCTTCGCCTGCGGTGTAGACGAATTCGATGTCGGCGGGGTTGCGCCAGTGCGACATGACGTCGGCGGACGCGGTGTAGCCGGTGGACGTCTTGGTCAGCGTCACCGGCACGGTGCCGTGCGCCCGTGGCTCCCGCACGCCGTCGACGTAGAGCTGGCGGGTGTTGTCCAGCCCGGCAGGCGCAGGTGCCGCGAACAGACCAGGCCAGCCGGGCACCGGATGCCAACCGGTGACCTGCTTTCCGCCGCTGAGCACGGTTCCCGGGCTGCCCTGCCAGACGATCCGATGGCCATTGCCGCCGGAGTCGGTTTGGTCGAGGGTCAGCGGGTCGGTCAGCCGGAACACGCCGGGGGCCAGGTGCACGGTGAGATCGGCGGTCAGGTGGCCGTCGCGTGCGCGGACGAGCTGTTGGGCTCTCGCCACTGTGCGCACCGGTCGCGCCATGGTGCCGGGCGCGCTGTCCGATCCGTACGGGGACACGAACACGTCCCGACCGTCCCGCTCGCCGGCGGCCGCGATGCCTGGGCCGGCGATCAGCCCGGCGACCACGGACAACGCCGCTGCCGCGCCGATGATGCGTCGTAAGCGCATGGACAACCCTCCACAGTCGTCATCAAACATAGGACCTATGACAGACTATGTCGAGCGGTACGGGGCGGATGCGTACGAATGCACATCATGCATCCGATGTATCGATGCCGTCAGGTGATGGGCTTCTCCCAGATCGAGATGTGCTGGCGGCTTTCGCTCGTGAAGGGCTCGCGGGTCCAGCCGTCCCACCGGTCGCGCAGCCGCAGGCCGGCCAGCTGGGCCATCAGGTCGAGTTCGGCCGGCCAGACGTACCGGAAGGGGAACGTCCGGAACTCGCCACGGCCGTCGACGATGTCGACGTAGTTCGAACTGGACGTCTGGGTCGCCACGTCGTAGATGTCGTAGGCCCAGCCGGTCGGACTCACCCGGAACGGCACGACGTTCTGGCCGGGCGGGAGGCTGCGCAGGTTGGGGAACTCGACCTCGACCAAGAAGCTGCCACCCGGTGTCAGATGTGCCGCCACGTTGCGGAAACACGCCACCTGGGCGTCCTGCGTGGTGAGGTTCATGATCGTGTTGTAGACCAGGTAGGCGAGCGAGAACGTGCCGTCGACCGTCGTTGTCGCGAAGTCGCCGATGGTCACGTCGATCGCGTCGCCGCCGGGTTTGTCGCGCAGCCGGGCCACCATCGCGCGTGACATGTCGATGCCGTGCACCGGAATACCTCGGCGTGCCAACGGAAGCGCGATACGGCCGGTCCCGATGCCCAGTTCGAGCGCCCTGCCGTCGCAGGCCAACCCGGCCAGCACGTCGACCGCCGCGTCCACGACACCGGGGTCGAACATCTCGCCGGACGAGTCGTCGTAGGTCGCTGCGACGCTCTCGCCGAAGTAGCCATCCGGATCAGTCACCGCCGGACCGTACAACGATGGACCTCGGCTGCGCGCTTGGTTATTGACGGTTACCGCCGACGTGAACATGTTGTGTCCGGATCAACTACCTCACGGCGCCGGAAACGCAACGCTGAGGTCGATTTCACCGAGCCGTGACGGCGTGATGGTGAACCGCAATACAGCGTGTGCTTCTGTTGTCCCGACGTCACGGACTGAGCCATTCGGCGACGTGCCGTGAATCCATTGACTACCCAGCCGGTAGACCATTCGACGCATGGACTCGCAGCGCGAATTCGACTGCGGTCGCGCCGGTTGCGAGGGAACGGAGCCTGATGGGCGCGCTGAAGCGAGAACATCTGGTCGCGGCCAGTCTTGTCGGCACCGTGGTGATTGTCGTCGGATTCGCGTCCGGGCTGGGAATTCACCAGGCCGCGGTCGGTGGCCAGCAACAATCGGCGGCCGGCGGTGTGCCCGACAATGGCCGACCGGCGCCCACATCCACGCCGGGCGGCCCCGCGGGCGGCGGCTCGACCGGCGGTGGCGGGTCCGGGCCGGTCAACTACGTCGGCACCCCGCCCGCTGCCGTCGCGTTGCCACCACCGCAGGTGACAACCGCGCCCCAGACCACGACGAGTGCCCCACCGGGCACCACTCCCCCGCCGACCACCACCCCGACGGGACCGACGCCGTGCCAACCGGGACTGTTGACCGGTTTGCTCGCGCCGGTGCCGAGCGTGGTGAACGGCTTGCCGCTGCTGGGGCCGGTGCTGAACGGCCTCACCGGCACAACGGGCCTGCTGGGCGGTCTGACCGGCCCGGTGGACGGGCTGCTGTCCGGGACAGCAGGTTCGTTGCTCGGCCAGTGTCCGGCGACCCCAACCGTGACCCCGACGACCTCCGTGGGAGCCGGGTCGTGAGCGGCGCGGTCACACGGCGCACCGACAGTCCGGTGCTGTGGTCCGGGCTGGTCCTGGGGGCGGTCGGGGTGGCGGCCATCGTGGTGTCGGACTCGTCGGCGCATACGTCCTATGTGGTCGCCCGGGCCGTGGATTACCTTGGCACGGCGCTGTTTCTGGGCGGGTGCGCGTTCGTCGCGTTCCTGTGGCCAGAGGGCACCAGGGTCCGGGCCACCCGCCGGCTGTTGACGACCGGCTGGTTGTTCGGCCTGCTCGGCACGGTCGCCGCGATCGGCCTCGAAGGTGCGTGGGCCGGCCAGGCGCCGACCGCCGCCGCACTGAGGTGGGGTGTGGTGGAACAGGTTCTCGGCCTGGAGTTCGGCCGGGTGTGGGCGGCGCGGGTGCTGCTGTGGCTGCTGGCCGGCGTCGTACTGGCCGACCTGCTGCGCCGGTGCGAGACGGCGGCCCGGTCGTCGGCATGGCGGATCGGCGTGGCCGCGGTCGGCGTCGGCCTGTTGCGGTTGATCGGGCTGACCGGGCATTCCGTCGACGCACGCCATTCGACGGTGGCGGCGATCGCGGACATCGTGCACCTCACCGGTATCTCGCTGTGGATCGGCGGGTTGGCTGTACTGCTGTTCGCGGTCCTGCCGCGCCGCAGGCCCGAGGAACTGGCGCGGGTCGTGCCGCGCTACTCACGGGTCGCGATGGTCTCGGTCGTCGCGGTGATCAGCGCCGGCACGGTGCTCTCACTGCAACTGCTTTCCAGCGTCGGCGCGCTTTTCCATACCGGCTACGGCGAACTGCTGCTCACCAAGATCGTGCTGCTGTGCGTGATCCTGCTGGTCGCGCAGGGCAGCCGAAGCTGGGTCGCGCACCGGTTGGACTTCGCGGTCGTCGTGCGTGGCGACGCGGCCACGGTCCGGCCATTCGTTTACTCGGTTGCTGTGGAGTCGGCACTCGTGCTGGGTGTCCTCGCGGCGGCGAGCCTCCTCGTCACGGCCGACCCCGGCCGCTGATGGCACCACTTTCGTCGCACTGAAGGGAGTTCTCGGGATGGGCAGTTCACCCCCGAACACACAACTCGCGCCGCCAGGCACCGGCGACGCGGCGACGGCACGGGTCCGGGTCCGTCGCGGGTTGCTCGGTCTCGTGGCCGCCGCGGCGCTCGCCGGTTCCGTGCTGGCCCTGACCGGGCTGGCCGGCGGCCCGGCCACCGCGCCCGCACCGGCCGCCGCGCCGCAGGTCCGGCTCGCGGCGGCGCAGCAGGGCGCACTGCAATCGCTGAACTCGTTGGCCGGCATCGCCATGCCGGCAGCGGCGGCGGCACCGGCGGCGACGCCGGGCAACGCCATCGCGGTGACCATCCAGAACTACGCCTTCGCCCCGGCGTCGCTCGCCATCCCGGCGGGCACGACCGTGGTGTGGACGAACAAGGACACCGCGCCGCACACCGTGACGGTCAGCTCCGGTCCGGTCACGTTCTCGTCGCCGAACCTGCAGCAGGGCGACACCTTCACCTACACCTTCACCCAGCCCGGCACGTACAAGTACTACTGCGCCGTACATCCGTACATGACGGCGTCGGTGACGGTCACCGGCACGACCACCCCGCCGCCGACCACCACAACACAAGCACCACCGGGCACGACGAGCATGACAATGACGATGCCGCCACCGAGCGGCGGCGGCACGTGCCTGGTCAGCGGCATCCTCACACCGTTCATCCAGCACGTGAACTCGGCGCATCTCGGTGAGTCACTCGGCCAGCAGGCACAGGACCTGTTGAACCTCAACCAGTATGTGCAGACCCACACCGTGCTGATCGAGAACATGCTCAATCCGCTGACCAACGGCGGACTGGTCACCGTGCTCAACGGTGTTCTCACGCCGCTCGTCCAGCACATCGACTCCGCCCACCTCGGCGAGTCGCCCGGCCAGCAGGCGCAGGACCTGCTCAACGTGGACCAGTACGTCAAGACGCACACCGTGTTGATCGAGAACATGCTGGCGCCACTGGCGCAGTCCGCCTGCTGAGATCGGCGCGGCCCGGCCGGAG